>CAZJQA010000131.1:0-1516 GCA_964548285.1 uncultured Muribaculaceae bacterium | reverse complement strand
AAGTGTAAAAATGAGATTAAAAGAGTTTTATATTTTCTTCGCAGTGAAAGATAATGTTGATGAAATAAAAAGGGAAAATTTTAAAATTAATTTTAGGGATGATTTATATGGTACATCAGTTATTAGTATTCAATTTAATAAAAAAGATGATAATAATACTATTTCAATTGAAAATAGATATAATCATACAGTAGTTAACCCTGATGCTACTTTGGGTAATAATTTAGATAATATTATATCTGGATTAACCTATAGTTTTGAAAAATATTATGGTCTTAATATTGACAATCATAAAATATCGGATTTTGAAATTCCTGGTTATGTAAAGGCAAGTGATGGTAAGTTATATAAATATAATTATGAAAGAAATAATATTTATTATTGCTCAAATAATATAATTATAGATAATAATAAGGTTGTAGATGATTATAAAAATGAGCAGTTTATTTTATGTGATTATTTCTTATTAGATTTAAAAAATAAAAGTCTAATTAAATATGACGAAAGTATACCTGATTCTTTTATTAAAACTATAGGTAATATTGAAGATATTAAAGTTAGTGTTTCGAGAAAAACTAAAGAAAAAAAGATTACTATGAAAACAGATAAAAGTACCGTTATTATTACAATAGATAAGTATGGTAAAATAATTAAATATGCGAATGATAATTTAAAGAAAATAGATGATTATTTTTTACTTATGAATAAAGATTTAAGTGAATTAATTTTACCAAATGTAGAAGTGATTGGAAATTTTTGTTTTAAAGAAAATAAAGAACTTGAAAAATTATGTTTACCAAGTATTAAGAGAATAGGAGACTATTTTATGTGCTCAAATGAAAAACTAAGTAGATTTGATGTAGCACTTGATATTAGTTTTGGTGAACACTTTATGAAAAAAAATATCTATGTTCAAGAACTACTAAAAGCAGAAAATAGTAAAGAATATGTAAAAACATCATAATATATTGTAATGGCATTTTTCCTTGCCTGTTTCACAGGAAGCGTGGGGATTTTCTCTTCGTCACTGTGTAAGAAATCCATAACAGCCATTATTCTATCTTACGTGATTTATCTTGGTATCTATGGATTTCCGTTTGTTGTGATGCTGATAGAATATCTTATTGATATCAATAAGACTGACTTCTATGTGGCTCCATTTGCACTACTGATCAATCCGGTATTTACATTTATAGTATTCTTTGTGGACAGAATGTCCGGTACGGACATCCTTCAGATATTCGGTGGCTCACACGGCGGACTGTGGAATGCTCTCAGAAACCCTAAGATATATATTATTATTTCTATAGTGTGTCAGGTAGGGCTTACAGCACTTTTTGTTAATCTTTCTTCAAAGCGTATCGGACCGGGAAAGAAATAAGGTTTTATTAGGTAAAGGTTAAATGGATTTTATTATCAGTTTCATCAGAAGTACCCGCAGAAAACTGAATAACAGGATCATGCTGGATTTTATCGTTAAATCAATAATGTGGGGCGTTGCCTCCATGCTTGTTAC
>CAZJQA010000130.1:0-1531 GCA_964548285.1 uncultured Muribaculaceae bacterium | reverse complement strand
TAAAATGTTATTTATAGGTTCAATAATATCAAGTCTTGATTTTTTATTTACAGGTATATCTTTAAATTTATCAAAAAAAGTTACATTATCTTTTTTTGATAATATTAAAATCTTTCTTATTACTTTTATCTATTATTATTTATTATTATCATTATTTATTAAATTTAATATTATAATCCCTATAATTACCAAAAGTATTCTCTTTTTTATATTATCTTTATATAATTTATATAAAAAAGAAGAAAAAATAAACTTAAACCCTTTATACTTAATAACATTATCAATTACTAATTCAATAGATGGATTATTAGTCGCGATTACTTTTCTTCATAAATATAGTATTATCTTTCTTACAACATATTTTAGTATCATAAGTATTACATTATGGTTACTAGGTTTTTATACATTAAAAACAAAAAAAAGATTTCCCTATATTATAAGTATTATTTATATAATATTAGGAATAATCTCCTTCTTTTAAAAATAATTCATATTCATTTATAAGATTTAATATTTCATCTTTAGTATTACACTTCATAAATTCATTTTTCATTTCTTTACTTCTAGGCATTCCTTTTAAGTAAAACAAAATATTTGATCTTATTTCTAATAAAGCTCTTTTTTCATCTTTATCTTTTTCAAGTATACTTAAATGTGTTCTCATCATATCAATTTTTTCTTGATAAGGCACATTTTTTTCATATGTTCCTTTTTCTAAATAATCCACTGTTTGTCTAATAAGCCATGGATTACCTAGAACTCCCCTGCCAATCATAACTGCATCACAGCCAGTTTCTTTTAACATGCGTAAAGCATCTTCTGGACTTCTTATATCTCCATTTCCAATAACCGGAATACTTAAATTATCTTTTACTAATTTTATATATTCCCATAAAGCATTACCTGAATAAAAATCTTTTTGAGTGCGAGCATGTACTGTTATAGCCTTAGCTCCAGCTTCTTCAATTTTTTTGGCAACTTCTAAAACATTTATTTTATCATAACCAAGTCTTATTTTAACTGTTACTGGAGTATGTAGATTATCAACCAAGTTTTTAACTATTTCATATATCTTATTAGGATCTTTTAATAATGCACTTCCTGAACCTTGACTGACTATTTTTTTAACAGGACATCCCATATTAATATCAATTATATCTGGATGCATCTTTTCTTCAATAATCAAGGCAGCTTTTAACAAATCATCTTTGTCATTACCAAATATCTGCTGGGCGATAGGTCTTTCCTCATCACTCATCTTTAACATATCTAGAGTTTTTTTGCTATCATATATTATTGCTTTATCTGATACCATCTCTGCATATATTAAACCTGCTCCCATACTTTTAATAATCTTTCTAAATGTTGTATTTGAATATCCAGCCATAGGAGCTAAAACAACTCTATTCTTTATTTCAATATTACCTATTTTCCACATATTATCACGTCAGCTTTCATATCATTTTTTTGACAAAAAGCATTAGCTTCATCAAAATCAATATGTAACTTCATAACACCATTAACATTAGAT
>CAZJQA010000129.1:1182-1539 GCA_964548285.1 uncultured Muribaculaceae bacterium | reverse complement strand
ATTTAAAAGAAGCTAAAGATTATCAAATAGTATATATAACTGGTAAAAGTCATTATAAAGAATTTAATGAAGAATATCCTTCTAATGTATTAATTATTCCATATATGGATAATTTACCAGCTTTATTTAAAACAAGTGATTTAGTTATATCAAGAGCTGGTTCTGGAGCATTATCAGAACTAATGGCTTTAAAAAAAGTAAGTGTTATTATACCAAGTCCATATGTTGCTAATAATCATCAGTACTATAATGCTTTAGAATTATATGAAGATGGTTGTATAGATATGTTAGATGAAAATACATTAAATAAAGATATATTAAATAAAAAAGTAGATTTATTACTAAATAATAATGAAG
>CAZJQA010000129.1:0-1112 GCA_964548285.1 uncultured Muribaculaceae bacterium | reverse complement strand
CTTATAAGTAATATGAATAAGTTAGAGAGTTCTAATAAAGATATTATATATAAGACTATAAAGGATATGTTAAATGAATGAGTTATTAAAATATGGGGATGTTTTAGTTGATTGCTCTTTAGAAAAATATAATACGTATAGATTAAAGACTAAAGCTCATTATATATTATTTATTAAAGATATAGATGCTTTAAAAGAATTTTTAAAGTTAAAGAAAGAATTTATCTTATTAGGCAATGGTTCTAATGTTGTATTAAGTGATAACTATTATGATGGAATAATACTTAAATTAGATAAATTAAATAAGATAGAATATTTAGATAATAATATCGTTAAAGTTGGAAGTGGAGTAATGATTCCTAAGTTAGCTTTAGATGTTATTAATCACAAGTTATCTGGTTTAGAATGGGCATATGGTATCCCAGGGACAATGGGTGGAGTTATATTTAATAATGCTGGTGCTTATAATGAAGAAATATTTTCATTTGTAAAAGATGTTACATATATGGATTTAGATGGTAATATTTATACAAAAGATATTAAAGAATTAAATTATGGATATAGAACTAGTTATTTTAAAGATAATCCTCAATATATAATATTAGAGATTACTTTAAATTTAAAAGATTATAATAGTGGTTCTATGGATATTATTAAAGATAGATTAGAAAGAAGAAAAAATAGTCAACCACTTAATTATCCTAGCTGTGGTAGTGTATTTAGAAATAGTACTCTACCTGCAGGAAAGTTAATTGAAGATGCGGGATTAAAAGGTGTAAGTATAGGTGGGGCAAGTGTGTCTCAGAAACATGCTAATTTTATTATAAATAATGGTAACGCTTCTAGTGAAGATATTAAAAAGTTAATAAGCTTAGTTCATGATAAAGTATTAGATATGTATAATATTGATTTAATAAGAGAAGTAGAATATAAAGAATGGTGAAGATAAGTGAAAAAGAAAGTTATTAAAAGACGTTTTAAATGGAAATTGTTCTTTAAAATAATTAGTTTTATATTAATTATTCTTTTAATATGCTTTTTACTTATGAATATTAAAACAAAGAGAATTATTATAAGTGGTAATAATTATGTTAGTGATAATGAAATTATAA
>CAZJQA010000128.1:663-1570 GCA_964548285.1 uncultured Muribaculaceae bacterium | reverse complement strand
CCGTACAGGTCACCAAATTGAAATTAACTCGATTATTCGAGCAAAAATAAAACATCTTTATAAAATAAGCTGTTTTTTATTTTCTTATTCTAGTAAAACCATTATAATGATTTAAGTCGTCTATTAATCTTAATGTTTCATCTTCAGTTTGTCTAGTTTTAGATGCATTTATAAATATATTTGCTCTACTTTCAAAATCACCTTTATGATATATTCTTCTTACATTTTTATCATGAATTAACTCAATTTTAGGAAGACTAAACTTCTCTACAAAAAATGATGTTTTAAATATATACATTGCTTCATCTATTGATAATTTATATAATTCATAATTATCAAAAAACTTTTCGCAAATGATATTGCTGTTTGGATAAAAATATGAAATATATCCATTATAATCATTTACTCCAACAAACTTTTCAATGTATGGCGATTTTTCTAAAAGTTCAATTTTTCTTTTATATAATTCCAGTGATTTATCAATTACTATTCTTGCATTTTTTTTATCCTTTAACTGATAATCTCTTATTAATCGTTCTTTGATTATTTCTATAACATGACTATCATCTAAACGATCTTTATTAATCACAAAGGGAACACGACGACATTTTAGATTTTCCTTAATTATTTCCTGTGCTTCGGAACTTGTTTTTCCAACAAACTGTTTTCTAAATGTATCATAAGGAATAAGTTCTTTATCAATTTTAAAAAGCTTTTTATATCCATCTAGAATATCATGATAAGTAATAACTTTATTATGAATATTTATCATTGCTTTGCTTGATTGATTACTTCTTAAATATCCGATTAAATAATATATCGCATATTGTTTATCTTCATGTTTACTACTTGTTAAGCCTGCTTGTAAATATTTTTTATTTCAGCTTCCATCTGTTGCAGCAGGAAG
>CAZJQA010000128.1:0-653 GCA_964548285.1 uncultured Muribaculaceae bacterium | reverse complement strand
TTCTTTATTTATATATGAACATACATCATAAATATCATAAAGAGCCTCATCATATTTATGGAAATTATTAATAAATGTTCTAAAGAACTTTCGTTGTTCATTTACATAATAATATACTAAATCTCTCATTCCAGAAGCAAAATATTCTTTATAAAGATCCTTTTGAACCTTAATATCTTTCTCGTTTATTATTTTTTTATGTAATACTATTCCTCTTAGATATTCCTCATATAGCAACGGATATTTATTCATTAAATCATTTTTATTTCTAATATCCATTTTTTTATCCAATTCTTTGTTAATTTGTTCTAGACAATTCTTTATACTAAAATTATTAATACCTAAATCTAATAATCTGTTAATTTCTAATAAAACACTTAACTTATAAGAAACATATATTTCACCCATTGAGTTGTTTTCATTAGCTTTTAAAATAACTGTATTTATTATATTTTTATCAAAAAATTTATAATATGTATCATTATGTAATTTTTCATTTATCTTTTTATTTATCTTCTCAAATTCTATTCTTGCTTTATCTTTATTATCACTTATGCTTATTAGTTCATCAACATTTAATATTAATCCCTTATATACAGGAACTCCTCTATTAATTAATTCATTTAATTCTTCTTTTTTCATAAAACCCCCAA
>CAZJQA010000127.1:0-1639 GCA_964548285.1 uncultured Muribaculaceae bacterium | reverse complement strand
CTAATGTTATCTTTGTAAGTGCTTTTGCTATTGCATCTGCGCTTAAGGATAGCGATGATACTGCATTTGCAGCTAATCA
Source organism: uncultured Muribaculaceae bacterium (assembly GCA_964548285.1). Classification (GTDB taxonomy): domain Bacteria; phylum Bacillota_I; class Bacilli_A; order RF39; family UBA660; genus Ventrenecus. The sequence continues at coordinate 1,560 of CAZJQA010000127.1, read as the reverse complement.
TTTGGTTGAGCATCCTGAGGCTATGAATGTTCTTCTTTCTCGTGCTACTATTGATATTATTCAAGAGCCTGTAACTTCTGGTCAGGAGTATCGTAATCCTTGGTCTAATAATGAAGATAATGCTACTGTATTTGACCATGATACTATTATTAATCATTTGATTTCTATTAAGCTTAGTGATTTTGGTTTGAAGAAGCTTGATAAGTTAGCTGATATGATGTTGGGTTTCTAATAAACTATTATCATATTTCTTCTACGGGGTGGGAATATTCCTCCTCGTAGAAGATTTTATACTATTATTTATTTTATTTCAACAATTAAACTTATAACAATTATGATTTATTTCTTTAAGAGTTCTAGAAAGTCTGATAAATTAGTTCATCCTCTTACTATTTGTTCTAATGATGAAAGACGTGCTTTTGCTCTTGCTATTATTAATTTTGCTAAGAACGGTCTTAAAGGTTCACCTAAACTTATTATGTTATGAAAAAGATTTTATATATTATAATAATTATGTTTTGTGTTACTCTTAATATTAACGCTGATGATAATAAGAGTTTTAAGTGTGAAGGTACAACATATTCTTCTACGGGGCGGGTAAAGTCAAAAACAGAGCCTATTGCTACTGGTTTTACTTGGTCTGATTCCAAAGGTAAAGAATATCCTATTTACATGTCTAATTCAGGTTCTTGTTATATTATTAAAACTAGTGCTAAATCTGGAAAAGAATATAATAGTTATTTAGGACCTGATGTTAGTCAGGATATATGCAAGAAACTTGGTAAAGAATATAAAGCTAAGAAGAAATGAAACATACTATATTTATAGATATACTACTTCTAATTGGAGTAGTATATCTCTTTTCTATGTGTAGTGATGGTAATAGAACTATTTATAATGATGATAATACAACTCATTCAAGTTATAATATAAATCATTATTTAGATACTATTGGAAGTCATATTATATTAACTACTGTTTGTGACGAAATTAAAACTCGTGATATAAGTGTTTCAACTTTAGAATTAAATAATAATTAAAATATTAAAATTATGATTAACTATAAAATTATAGACTTAGTTCTTAAACATGCTCCAGTAGATAATTCAAATAAAATTATTAAAGAGCTTCTAAAACATATTAGTAATTATGACTATAATGATAACAAAAAGAACCATGTTCTTGAAATGTTGGTAGATTCAGATAGTATAATAACTGTTGATAAAGTTGATGTAAATTATATTATAGAACATATTAATACGTTTATGTATAATGGGGATAAAGATAATTATATAAACATAAAAGTAGAAAACGTTGATAATATTGATTGTTTTGTTAATGTTTCCTATGAATATATTGAAAAGATTAATGAAGATAGAGGTGATATAAATTGGGTTAAATCTGCTTATAATATTTATTTTATTGATAATCCTGAAGTGTTAAAAAAGAGTTAAATATTGCCGCCCCTTAGAAGAAATTAGAAATATTTTATTATATTTGCAGTCTAACATAAAGAGTGGGAGTACACGATGATGCCATAAATATTAGTACTTATATTGA
>CAZJQA010000126.1:0-1683 GCA_964548285.1 uncultured Muribaculaceae bacterium | reverse complement strand
TTAATAATATTTCCAAACATAACTAGTCACCCTTACTATAACAATTATAAAAAAATAATATCAAAATACAAGAAAAAAGAGGCTCTTTTTGTGACTAATTAGTAAAAATGTCTCATTAATTATGTTTTATTAATTAGTAAAAATGTCCTATAATCAAAAAATATTTTAAGTCATTAATTAGTGATTTTGTCTCATAGTAAAACTAGTCTTAATTTGACTAGTTTTTATATGATTTTCTCCAAGGATGATTTGAAGGTGGAATATATTTTTTATTTTCTTTTATAGAAGAGTTATCTTCTTTTTCCATAATAGTTTCTCTTTTTTCAATTTCTAACATTATGTAATATTTGTTTTCAATCTTAGACCATAATTCAGCATTATATGTAATAATTAAAGTACATATTGTTTTAGATATAAATGATATTACTTCTCCTGTATTTGGATCTACTGGTACATAATATTTATTTTTATATTTAATTGATGAAGCATTATCTATTAATCTTTCATATTTTTCTGATATTATTAAATTTAATTCTAATTCAGAATAATTGTTTTCTTTCATCATTGTATTATTTATTTTATATGAAAATTTTGCATTCATTTTAGGAATAAATATATTATTTAAATAATCGTTTGCTGAATCTATATCAGTTATTCCTTCATGTCGTAACTCTGCTATTAATCTATTTTTAAAAGTACCGTTTTCACGTTCTACATTTGATTTGGATGTTGCTACACTTGTTGTTACTAAATTTATTCCTAATTCACTACAAATACTTCCAAATTGAGTTGTATCAACTTTGTTTTTACCATTTGAGAATGAATTTCTGTTATCTGCTTTAATTTTATGTGGAATACCATAATTAATAATTATATTATATAAAAGTACAAAATAACCACGTGTTATTTCTTCGTATTCAAACCATCCAAATAAAACCTTTTTAGTACCTTTATCAACAGCTAAATGAAGCGCCGAAGAAACACCACCAAACCATAATTTAAAGCATGCATCCATTTGTATTTCTTGTCCAAAATCATACAGGTTACTTGATCTTCTTATATGAGCTTTTTCTGCTTCTATAATTCTATTTTTATATAATTTTATCTTTTCTTGGTCTGTAACTTTATTTTCTTTGATTGTTTTATTAATGTTTTCATTATATAATTTAATTGTCTTTTTAGTTGAAAGGGGTGATATTATATCATCCTTTTTAAATGCTTTTAACATTACATCGTATGATATATCATATTTTTTATTTATTTCATCATAAAATGCGGTGAAATTGTAATCATAATATTCTTTTAAATATAAATTTTCTAATTCATTTATAATGTCATATGATTTTTTATTTTTATTTTCTTTTCCCTTATTCTTATGAATAAAACCACTTTTTCCTTCTTCTCTATACTTATTAACTAAACGATTAATATTTCTTCTAGATTGATTTAGTATATTCATTGCTTCTTTTATAGTTATTCCATTATTAATTAATTTTTCTATTGTAGTATATTTTAATTCTTCTTTTTCGTTCATTTTGTCACCTCCAATCTATGTCAAAAGACATAAATTAGAATAAGACAAAATTACTAATTATCAATAAAAAAATTAGTAAAAATGTCTATAGGACAAAATTACTAATTATTATTTTAAAAAAATAGGACAAAATCACTAATTAGTCACAA
>CAZJQA010000125.1:0-1703 GCA_964548285.1 uncultured Muribaculaceae bacterium | reverse complement strand
TTAGCCAAATGTATTTTGTTTTTTTAACTTTTTTTTATTTTTTATAAAAAGTAATTGTTATGGATTTCAAAAAAATTAATGTTGTTACTATTAATTTGAACAATAAAATTGGTTTAGAAAGTACTATTAATAGTGTTATTAATCAAACGTTTTTCGACAAAATTAATTATATAATTATTGATGGAGGGAGTACTGATGGAAGTGTTGACGTTATAGAGAATAATGAAAAAAAGTTGGCATTTTGGGTATCAGAAAAAGACAAAGGATTATATGATGCGATGAATAAAGGAATTGATGTTGCAAATGGTGACTATATATTATTTTTAAATAGTGGCGATGAATTTTATGATAACCAATCAATAGAAAAATGTTATGATTTTCTAGATAAAGACATTGTTTATGGAAACTTATTGGTAGATGATAAAGAAAAAAAATATATTAGAAATCCATTGATTAAAAAATACCCAGATGTTGTTACACATAAGTATATGGTGTATGATACATTACCTCACAATGGCAGTTTCATTAAACTTGAATTACTAAAAAAAGAAAATTATATTGAAGATTTTAAGATTATTTCAGATTGGGCGTGGTTTTATAATAAGATTATAAATGATAGATGTTCATATAAACACATAGATGTTGTTGTTAGTAAATTTTATCTAGGTGGTGTTTCTTCAGATGAAAATGTAATAAGAAAAGAAAAATACGTTTTTTTTAAAGAGTATGATAAAAGCCCAAGAATAACCATAATAATGCCTTGTTATAATTATGCACATTATATTACAGAAACAATTGATTCATTAAAATCGTCCACATATGATAGATGGAAATGTATAATAATAAACGATGGTAGTACTGATAATTCTGAAGAAGTAATTTCAAGCCAAATAAATAATGATAAAAGATTTACATATGTGAGACAACCTAATAAAGGACTTTCATACGTTAGAAACATAGGAATCAGAATGGCTAATACCAAATATATTATGTGTTTAGACCCAGATGATAAAATTTCTAGCACTTATATAGAGAATGGAATTAAGTATCTTGATGAACACGATGATTGCACATTATATTATGGAAGAGCAAAAATGTTTTGGGATGATGGTACTGAAAAAGAGTGGAATCTTGATAATTTCGATTATAAATTGTTAATAAGGCATAATCACATATATTCTTCATTTATCTATCGTAAAGAAGATTTTAATCGTGTAGGCGGTTATGATGAATATATGAATGGTTATGAAGATTGGGAATTTTTGATTCGTCTTTTATATGGCGGTAAGAAAGTGTATATGACAGATGATGTTGTTTTTTACTATAGACGGCATAATGGAAGCATGGATAATTCAGCAAGTAAAAATTTAGAAAGATATAAAAGATATATTTACAATAAAAATAAAGAGTTAATTTTAAAAGCATTAAAAAATGAATAACAACACAAAATCAAAAGATAACAGTTATCTAAAGAATCTTTTGAATATGAGGATTAATGAGTATAAGATGCTCAATGCAACATTATGTGAAATGGTAGGAAGGAATTCTTCAAAGCAAGTTATTGATTCCATGAAATCAGAATTGGACGGTATTATGTCTGAAATAGAAAACATTAACAAGGATTTGGAGCAAGTTAAAAACGGAGAAAAAGAGGTTACTTACACTTATTATGATAAAAACGTGGAAGAGAAGAAAAACAAGGG
>CAZJQA010000124.1:0-1705 GCA_964548285.1 uncultured Muribaculaceae bacterium | reverse complement strand
ACACCTATAATTGGTTGATAAAGCATAGTTAATATTTTTCTATCATTATCAGTTAAAATAGTCTTATTAATAACTGTATAAGTATCTGCAGGAAGAATATTAACCATAATTATCACCTCTATAATCATTATAAAATATTTAATAGTTTTCTTCAATAAAAATAAATAAAAAAGATTCTATAAAAGAACCTTAAATTTTTAATAATAACGCTATTAAACCAAGTATAATAGCAAGTATAGAAATAATAAATACACTTATTATTCCTCTATTATTAGAACTATATTTTAAAGTTTTCACTTTTTTATTTTCTAATTTTGCTTTTTTAATATCAATATACTTTTGAGAACAAATCATATAACAATCATATTCTTCTTTAGTTATCTTATTCTTATTATAATCATCTTCAAGAATATCCATGTTATTAGAGTATTTTATAACATTTTGATAGAATTCTTCTTTTGTACAATTAATATGATAAATCGACATTGATTCATTTAACATATCCATTAATTAGGCATCTTCTATTTTTTCACTTTCCTCATAATCCGTTGGCTCAACAGAAACATCTTGTTCTTCATTTCCATTAATATCATTATTTGGTACATCGTTATTATATATACTTTCCTCTACCTTTTCTTTATTATCTACAATATTTGTAGATGCTTCAATTTTTTCAGGAGTTTCAATTTCAAACTTATTATCTTTTTCATTATAAAATGATTCAATTATATTTCCATCTTCATCAAGCGCAACCATCTTTTCGAAATTTATCCATTTTATTCTTCTTGATTCAGCATTTTTTATTAATTCATTAACACATTGTATTTTAGTAGGATCTTGATTATCTATTCTATTAATTAAATCAAAATATTCTGATTTAGCTCTTTCTATATCAATCATATTTAATTCTCGATTAGAATTTTTATTTGCTTCAGATTTAGCTATTTCATTAGTATTCTTTTCAAAATCATTCCCCTGAAAATTAACATTGTTATTTTGAATATTAGTAAATTCAGTAACTAAAGAATTAGCATATGTATAATCGACTAATCTTTTTCTACCAAGTTTTTCATCATAAAAAGCTATTATGTCAATGCCGCTTTGTAATTTCATATGTTCAATATTGGTTAAATCTATACCAAATTCTTTTTTTATTGCTTCCTTTATTTTTTCATCTTCACTTTTATTATTAAATTCCTTTTGTTTTAAAAATTCATCTACTAGTTCGAATCTTCTACTTGGTGAAGATGTTGTTTGTATATTTTTAACAAACTCTCTATATCCTGGATCATTTTCTACTGCATATTTAATCTTATAATCTTGATTTGTTAAATCTTTTTGATCTTTATTATAGTATTCTACATATTTTATTAAATAATCTCTTTCCATATTATTCTCCTTATTCTTCATATTTAGAAAAAATTATATTCAATTCTTTCATAACTTCATGATAATTTTTTGGGTACATCATATACCCTTTAGCATTTATTTCTTTATCATCTTTATATTTAACATTAAAATTAAATGAAGAGCCATCCAGTACATTATTATCATATTTATTAAAGCCATCCCATGAACCAACATTATATTTATTTAATATTTCTTCTATTTTAATAACATCATCTTTATTAAAATCATATTCCATTTCTTCGTCATTAGGAACACCATATGGTTTAATTATTAATTTATAATTACCATTTTCATA
>CAZJQA010000123.1:0-1712 GCA_964548285.1 uncultured Muribaculaceae bacterium | reverse complement strand
AATTTATTTTCAGGAGCTAAAACAACAAAAGTGATACCATAAATTGTTTCAATACAAGTTGTATATATACTTAAATTACCACCACCAACAATATCAAACTTTACTTCAACACCAGTTGACTTTCCAATCCAATTACGTTGTATTTCTTTAGTACTTTCTGGCCAATCTATTTCATCTAAACCATCTAATAACTTCTCAGCATAACGAGGAATATCAATTACCCATTGTTTCATATTCTTACGAATTACAGGAAATCCTCCTCTTTCAGATTTACCATCAATTACTTCATCATTTGATAAAACAGTTCCTAATTCTTCACACCAATTAACAGGCATATCAATATACTTAGCTAAACCATCTTCATATAAATTTTTAAATATCCATTGAGTCCATTTATAAAACTCTGGATCAGATGTAGATATTTCACGATCCCAATCATATGAAAAACCTAATCCTTTTAATTGTTCTTTAAAAGTTTCAATATTCTTTTTAGTAAATAATGCTGGATGATTACCTGTATTAATTGCGTATTGTTCTGCAGGTAAACCAAATGAATCAAACCCCATAGGGTGTAAAACATTATATCCTTGCATTCTTTTCATACGAGATACAATATCCGTTGCTGTATATCCTTCAGGATGTCCTGCATGTAAACCTACTCCTGATGGATATGGAAACATATCAAGAGCATAAAACTTAGGTTTACTAAAATCACTAGTATCAGTTTTAAAAGTCTTATGTTCTTCCCAATATCTACGCCATTTCTTTTCAATTTCTTCTCTATTCATTTTAATTCTCCTTCTTCTTTAAATGTCTACCTAATAATTCAAATAATGCATATATTAATGCAAATATTAATACAAATGCAAATATAAACTTCCATAAATTCTTAATATTTATCATTGATATAAATATCCATACAAATGATATTATAAATGCATCAATAATACTTATAGGAATTAACAATTTTTTAACATCTTTTCTATTTAACTTTAATGAAAACTTTTTTTGTAAATAATATATTTCCATAATATCTTTCTTATTTTTCTTATATTTATACATATTAAAAAGATAAATAATTATAAATACTAAGAAAAAACCACCTACAAACATTATGAAATTTTCTAATAAATTCATATTCCCTCCCATAAACAAAAAAAAGGCTATACCAAAGGGTGCAAAAGCACGGTACCACCTTAATTTTTAACTTTTAATTGATATGGAAATTACCCCATTAACTCCAAAAGCAAGTTCATAATATCATGTTTATTGTTTACACCAACCACAATATCTCTTTTAACACTTTATTATTACTACTCTTTTTTCAACGTCATACATAGATTATATAAAGATTATGTAATATTTTCAAGTGTTTTTTACGTTAAAGTTTTTTTCACAAATACACATGACTATCAGTGTGCCTACACTATCGTTCGGCACCATTCGTCGCTTATCGCTCCTCAACATCTTTGCTTACGCAAAGATAGATTGTAGATATTTAGATTTCGGGGCGAGCCTAATCGCAATCGACATAGCCATTCGAATTCACGCGGCAGCCCTCGCCCGCACTGAGATCGCTGCAGTTCACGCCGCCACCCGAGCCGACGACGCAGTCGAAATCGGAAGCATTACAGAGCACGTAGGACGAGTTCACATAGCAGCTAATATCACTAAAGATTTGTTGTATATGGTTTTTTTCTACACTCCAGTTA
>CAZJQA010000122.1:0-1716 GCA_964548285.1 uncultured Muribaculaceae bacterium | reverse complement strand
AGATTTACAATTTCTACGCCAATTCCTTTATATTCACCATCAAGTCTAATATTAAAGTTATCAGTTTCTTCTTCACCTATAACATAAGAATATCCATCATCTAAAGTACCAATCATTCCTTCAATAGCACCTTTAATTAATTTTTCTTTATCTACCTTCTTATAATAATTATCATTAATATATTTATAATTTTTCATAAACTCTTTAATATATTTATCTGAATAAGTATTTTTATCTTTATTTATATTATATGTTACAACACTACCAATAACTAAACTAACTATTACTGAAGTAAATAATAATATTACTACTTCTAATGTAGAAAAATAATTATCATTATTTACTATTTTTTCTTTTATATTTTTTTTAGAAGATTTAGTATCTTTTTTAGTAACTTTTTTCTTTTCTTTTTTTATTTTATTTACTTTCTTTTTTGGTTCTTCAATATTATTCTTTACCATGATATCACCTACTATTAATATTATCACATTATAAAATGAATATCAATTATATTTTTTTTATTTTATTTTTATACAGTTTAGCATTTTCTACAAAACTATCAAATATTTTATATGAATTAATATCATCTAAGCCTTCTGGATGCCATTGCACTCCTAAATGAAACAATTTATTAGGGTTTTCTATTCCTTCAATAATCCCATCAGTTGAATAAGCACATACATTATTTATTCCGGCACTATTAATATGATAATTATGTAGAGAATTAACAACTATTTCATCTTGCATTAATATTTTATATAATAATGATCGGTGTTTAATCTTAATATAATGTACATGTTTTTCTTTAGAATAATGATTAATAAAACTATTGTTTTTTACAGTAGTGGAATTACTATTAAACCCAGCCATCAATTGCATTCCAGCACATATACCTAAATATGGAATATCTTTATTAAATGCATAATCATAAATATATCTTTCATATCCATATATTTTTAAAGCACCTGGTTTTATAATCGCATCTACTCTATCTAGTGATTCTCTCAAATCTTGTTTTTCAATAAAAGTTAATTCATCTATTTCTGATAATCTTTTATTTTGCAAATCTTCTATTTGAGTTGGAAATATACCTACTGGTAGACGACCATGTTTAGATATTTTTTCAACTATATTATTAGTTACTTCATATATTAAATCACCATCTTCATCCTTGTATGGCCACTCTACTATTCCTATTATTGGTTTCATATTATTTCACCTTCTCTAATATTTTTAATTTACCTTGAAATAAATATTCTGCTTTTTGTTCTTGTTCATCACTTTCAAATACTGGATTCCAATATTGTTCTGCTTCTAATAAATTTGTTTCATAATTTGATGTATTATTTGGTATAAATGAATCACTTGATTTAAATAAATTACCAGTTACTGATACTTTAAATAAATCTAATGGTATTTCACCACCTGCTGATATTTGTTCTTTCCAAAATTCTACCCCTTTATCATCACATAACCATATTGAATGTTTTCTACTAGGTAGATCTGGATATTTTTGTTTTCTTATTTCTTCTAATGCATATTCTCTTTTAAATAATGTCATACCATATATCATATTTCTAGCTTCTTTTAACAATTCTATTAATGTTTCATTATCTTGTTCCTCCTTTAGATAATGATCAATAATAAAACAAAATGCTTCTTTATTACCATCCATTGTATTAACAGCAGTTGTCAATTCGTTTAATGCATATAAAT
>CAZJQA010000121.1:0-1732 GCA_964548285.1 uncultured Muribaculaceae bacterium | reverse complement strand
AGGATTAAATTAATTGGGTATGCAATTCTTGCAGTTTTAACAACTTTTTCTATTCAAAAAATATTTAGGGCAGTAAAAGAAAGAAGCACAAGAAGAGCAGTTGGATATATTTTTGTCGTTCCAGTTTATTTGATTATTTTAGCCATTGTTTTATCATTATATCAATTGATTTTCATTGGTAAGGATACACTTGCTTCAAATCAAGACTATATAAAAGAGAACATTAATTATACAAAGCAAGCTTATAACATTCAAATTGATGAACAAACAATAGATGATACAGGAACTTTAACAAATGAACAGATTAGCAAAAATTCTAATTTATTAAATAATATTGGAATTGTAAGTTCAGAAAATGTTATTCAAGACTTGCAAAATGTACAAAATTCTAAGGGGTATTATTCATACAGAAATACTCAAATAGAGAAGTATAACATTAATAATAAACCAACATTAGTTTACGTTACCCCTAGAGAAATAGAGAGTCAAAATACAACGTATTATAGTAAGACATACCAATACACACATGGATATGGAGCAATTTTGACTTTAGCTGGTTCAACTGATGATAGTGGATATTTGAAGAGCTATAATAAAGACATAAAAAACTCTATTTCTGAACCTGTTAAGATAACTCAACCACAAATTTACTATGGTATTGAAACAAACAACTCAGCTGTAATAAATAGTGATGAAGATGAGATAGATTATATTGATGAAGATACTAATAAGGAAGTAAAAAAATCTTATGATGGAAATGCAGGATTAAGGTTAGGCGTAATTGACAGAATTATTTTAGCAATGAAGGAAAGAGATGCTCAATTAGCATTTTCAAATTCAATGACTAAAAATAGTAAGATATTAACAAATAGGAATATAATAAACCGTGCAAAATCTATAATGCCATATTTAAAATATGATAGTAATCCATATTTGGTAATTGATGATAGTGGTAAAGAATATTGGGTACTTGATGCATATACATATTCTGATTATTATCCATTTGCACAAAGATCAAATTTAACAGATTTAGAGGAAATAAATTATATACGTAATTCTGTAAAGGTAATTGTTAATGCGTATGATGGAACAATGAAATATTATATTACTGATAGAAATGATCCAATAGTAATGGCATATAATAAATTATATCCAACTTTATTTCAGGGTGCTAGTGAAAAAATACCTGAGGATATAAGTAAACATTTTGTTTATCCAAAAATGTTGTTTAATTTACAGTCATCAATTATAAATGTTTATCATAATATTAAGCCAGAAGTTTTGTATAGAGGAAACGATATTTGGCAGATTTCTGAAACCACAGTGTCTGGTAAAGAGGAGAGTATGAAACCATATTATTCGATGATAAAGAATACTAAAGGTGAAGAAGAATTAGGGATAATAGTTCCATATTCAAATTATAAGAAACAAAATTTGATTGCATATTTGGCTGGTATTTACGAAGATGGCAATGCTAAATTAATTTTGAAGAGATTTTCTTCAGATAGTAATGTTATGGGACCTGTTCAACTTGAAACACAAATAAATCAAGATGAAACAATTTCACAGGAAATTGCAAGTTTGAATACTACAGGTGCTAAAATTACTAAAAATATGTATGTGGTACCAATTGATAATACTGTTTTATATGTTGAGACGATTTATCAGCAATTGATTAATGAAACATCTCAAAAACCAATGTTAAAAAGAGTTGTAGTTGCATCAGGTGATA
>CAZJQA010000120.1:0-1842 GCA_964548285.1 uncultured Muribaculaceae bacterium | reverse complement strand
TTTATTCTACCTTGTTTTAAACTGTAACTTAATATATTAACTCTCTTTTTGTTTTCATTTTGTAATTCAATCTAATCATTTTTATCCAGAGTACATAATTTATTTTGTAATTCATTTTCATTATTATTTAGTATTGTTTTATTTGTTAATGCATATTGTCTGATTTCAAAATCTATATCTTTATCAGTATTCATAATAATATTAAATAAACTAATAATTTCATCAAAACTTCTATGAGCAATTAAATCTTCATTACTTAAAGCTGAAATAACTTCTCTTTTTGATTTTATATTATTACTAACTAATACACTATTTAAAAATTTATTTATTTCATCATAACTTATATTATTCTTTCTAAATAATTCTTTGTTATAGTCACTAAATAATCTTAAAATAGATGAAATAGTATAATCATCTTGTTCGTTTATTAATTTAATTAAATCAATATCACTAATATTATTAGTAAGTATTTTTAGTTGTTCTTTATTCATAATCTGTTTCCTCTTTTCCAATAATATATTCTACTACATCTTTTACTGTTAAATCAAATTTTTTAAAGTTAACATCAAACCATTTAACATTAAATTGATTATTAAAGAATGTATATTGTCTTTTTGCATATCTTCTTGAATTATGTTTTATTTCTTCTTTTACAACTTTCAAATCTTTATTATTAAATAAATAATCATAAAACTCTTTATAACCAATTGCTGAGTTAAGGGCTTTACTATCTTTATAATTATCTTTTTCTTTTAATACTTCTTCTTTTAGACCTTCATCAAACATCTTATCAACTCGAGTATTAATTCTATCATATAAAACACTTCTATCAGTAGTAAGACCAATAAATATAGTATCTTTATATAATAAGTCATTTTTATTATTAGTTAACTCTTCGTTATTTTCTAGCTTATTCAAAGTTCTTATTAATCTTTTTCTATTATTAACATGTATATCAATACTATTATCATAACTTCTTATTTTTTCTAATATTTCTTGATTACTTAATTCATCATAAGATTTATATGTTGTACCTTCAGTAAACTTATAATCATATAAAGCAGCTTTTATATAAAGGCCAGTTCCTCCAACAATAATTACATTTTTACCTTTAGATATTATCTCATCTATCTTCTTTCTACAATCTCTTTGATATTGAAAAACTGTATAATTAGTTTTTACATCAACAACATCAAAAAGATGGTGTATGACACCTTCTTTTTCTTCTTCACGTGGTTTAGCTGTACCAATATTAAGTTCACGATATACTTGCATAGAATCACCATTAATAATTTCTGCATTAAATCTTTTAGCAATTTCTACACTCATTTTAGTTTTGCCAACTGCCGTTGGACCTACTATAACTATAATCATACTTTACCTCTTCTTAATTTTTACTGGTTCTTCTTTCTTAAGTTCAATAGGTTTTATCGCATATTTTGTTTTTTGTTCGTTATTTTCATCATTATATTGAACTAATCGACAGTAATACTCTTGATTTGTACTAATATCTACAAATAAATTTTTTTCTTTATCATATTTATAAATAATCTTGTTAATTTTGTTTTCTAGAAAATTATAATTATAAAAATGAATAAAATAATCTGAATTACTATAGTTACATGTATCTATAGCAGTAAAATATTCATTTTCAGTTAATGCCATCTCACCTTTTATACTACTTTTTACTTCGATTAAACTTTCAGTATTATTTTTTGTATCATAATATAAAACATCAAAACCATACCCACCTCCTCTATCACGAGAAACCCAAATAGGTTTAAATCTGTTATTTTCAGTAATAGATTGCCATTCTAAGAAACGGCAAGTATCAAACTCAGA
>CAZJQA010000119.1:0-1856 GCA_964548285.1 uncultured Muribaculaceae bacterium | reverse complement strand
TTTACCGATGTATGTTATAATAACAAAAAACATAAAAATTTCAAATTAATAAAATCTAAAATCTTTATGTTTAACATTATACGTGTTATAATTTTTATGGTGGATAGAATGAATAAAAAAGGATTTACGCTTATTGAACTATTAGCTGTAGTTGCGATTATGGGTTTATTAGCGACTCTTGCAGTACCTAATGTTATGAAATTATCTTCTAATATGCAAAAAGATATCTATTGCGATAAAACAGATTTAATATTAAATAATGCAGTGAAATTTGGTGATGATCATATAAAAAGATTAAGTAGTAAAACAGGAGTTAATTCATCAGGGAATTCAAGTTGCTTTATAACGATAACTGTTAAAGATTTAGTTGATTATGGTTATTTATCAAAAGAAAAAAATGATAATGGTAAAACATGTAATAATTCTACAAATGATTGTCCATATATTAAAAATGATTTTGATAATACTTCAATGGACAATGATGTTATAGGTATTTACGTACATAATAAAAGAGCAGTAGCATTTTTTGATGTACAGCACAATGGCTTGCATACACAAGAACGAACAGACTTATATACAAATAGTTGTTTAAATGATATTGCCTATGATGGATTACCAGCTAATAAATGTTCAGTTTCATTATATTAATTTATTTTTGATATAATAATAGTGGAAGGAGACTATGATATGAATAAAATAATTATGTTTTTTCGTGAATCTATTACTGCTAGATTTTTTATACCACTTGGCATAATACTAATTGTTTTTGGAGTAATAATATTTGGTATTAACAAAGAAAATCAAAATTATATTAAAACAAATGCAATTGTTTCAAGAATGGATTTAGTAAGAGAATCTTATATTGATGAAAATCATAATGAAGTTGAAGCTACATACAACGTATATGTTAAATATAACGTTGATGGTAAAGAATATGAAGAAGAACTTGGTGAACTATCAGGATATAAAGAAAATCAAGAAATCACTATTTACTATAATCCAGATGATCCCGTAAAGATTACTCAAACAAAGAGTCTGGTTTTACCAATTGTTATGATTTTATTTGGATTTGTTTCATTTGTTGGCGGTATTATTAGTGGATTAAATGCAATTAAAAGAATTAAAAAAATGAACGATCAAGAAAGGGAATGGAAAAATGAGTAAATATTTATTAAAACCAAAAACTGGCACATTTAAAGAAGGATTTTACTTAGAAGATGATGCCAACAGTATTGTATATGAAGGACAAATGACAAAATTTAAGTTATTTGGAGCATCTCCATATGATTTTGTTAATCATATTACAAACAAAACAGAAACACATAGTATTGGAAAAACTGTAACTATAGAACAAAATACATCTAGTGGCTTAATAGATGCTTTATCAACAAAATCATATTTTAAATATGAAGGAGTTAAGATTTGGGATTATTTACATGATAAAGGAATAAGAATTGAATCTCATTTATCAGATAATAAAATAGGAATGACACATACAGTTTCTCTTAATGGAAATGAAATAGCGATTATTTCTACATCTTCACCAAAAGGTAAATCATTTATTACATCAAATCGTTTTTATGATATTGAATGTGAAGAAAAAGATTTAGATATCGTATTTTTAGTAGCGTTTTCAATAGCTAAGACTGAACAACTTACATATAATTAATATTATACATTTATAAAGATTAAAATATATCTTTATAAATTTTTTGTTTATATTAGATTATTATCCTTGCATATAAGTTGTATTTAGTGTATATTAATGTTAGAAAAATAGAATAGGAGTTAGGTTATATGAATAATAAAAAAATTAAATATTTATTAATTACAATTATAGCATTAAGTGTTTTAGT
>CAZJQA010000118.1:0-1868 GCA_964548285.1 uncultured Muribaculaceae bacterium | reverse complement strand
ATGAATATCTATATTAAATTCATCATAATTACCTATATTTTCAATATATCCTGGAACATACTTAATATCATACAACAAATCATCCATATCATAGCATACCTTAATACCTAACGATCTAACATAATTAACAAAACTCTCCAATTGAAAAGACCACTTACATCTTTGTAAAATAACCATACTAACTTTATTCAAAAGAGGAATAACTAATGCAATTTCACTTTCTAAAAAACAATTAATATGATACTTATCACTATTCTCCATAGCTTGTATCACATTATAAGTACGATATCTAAACGTAGAATTATCAAACACTTCTTTAATATAAATAATATTAATCTTTTTAGATGACTGCAATTGTGATAGTCTATCCTCGACAGAAGGAATATCTAAATAATTCACAAATTTTTTTAAACATTTTATATTATACATCATCATCACCTTCTTCAAAAGATAGTTTATCCAAGCTTAAAATTCTTAATTTACCATCTTCTTTTTCAAAATATACTTGAATAACATTATCATGATGACTTGAATAATTTTCATCATAACCAAATTTAATTAAAACATCAACGTCCTCTAAAGAAGATTGATATTTAATAGTCTTATTATTATTAAAACAAATATTCTTACAAAAATTAGACGAATTAAACATAAAAGAATAATGTTCTAAATTAGTTTGATACAAAAAATATTCCTGATATATATTTAACATAGCAACTGAAATTTTATCAAACTGAAAACCAATTTTAATAATATCTTTATGTATTCTTTCTATTTCATTATGAACTACCAATTTATATTTGTTGAAATCAACATCTTTATCGCCACATAAAACAACTCTCTTTTTATCAACATAATAAGACAGCCACATATTTTGATGAGAATCATTAGGAGAACATTCATCAACATAATAATAAATAGGAAATGTTATATACGAAGTATTTAATAAAGAAATTAGTATTGAATAATCAAAACAAATAAACTTTTCATCAACGCCAACATTTAAATAATAACGACTATTCCATTTCAATAATTCAATACGACTCATATCAATATGATTTTCATTTACAAAGTGATAAAACCTATCAAAATCAAAATCATTATAAAGAATTCTAATAGAAGTACTCTTACTAAATTTTTCAATAATAGTTATTAAAGCATCAAAATATTTTTGATCATCATAAAAAATTGTCAATCTTCTGTTAAAAGAATTTTCTAAAAAAGAAAAATAAGAATATTTTTTATGTTCAAATATAGAATAAACGGTTGATAGCTTCATCCCTTTAACATCCAAAATACGCCTTCCTTCTCTTTTACCAGAAATAATATAATGAAGAAGAGGATTAATATCAGCATTAGCAACATCAGTATTATGAAGAAGATAATAATCATTATCAAACTTGTTACTAGGATTATATCCTTTTTTCCAACCTTCATAATAATAATGTTTTAATCGATTACCATGTACCTCAGGATACTCTACTTTATAATATTTGTCATCAAAATAACCACTTTGTTTTATTAAATACATATTCCTTAAATCAATAATTTTTTGATAACCAGACATAAACATCCTCCTTATAACAAAAATAATATATATTAAAATTATAACATTTCTACAACAAAAAGTAAATTTAAACCATAATACTTTACAAAAAACAAAATATAAATAATTTCCTATAATTTTTATTATATATTTAAAAAAGCCAATGTTTAATTCAACATTAGCTCATTTTAACATTTTTATTAGTCTTTTTATCGAAATAAGGCTTGTTTAAAAAAGGAGTCGTTATTGGAAATATAACTGGAAAAGTAATACCAAATTTCATATTCATTTGAGGAGGCAATGGCATAAATAAAAAAGGAGG
>CAZJQA010000117.1:0-1993 GCA_964548285.1 uncultured Muribaculaceae bacterium | reverse complement strand
ACTCGTAAAGGAACTAATATTATTAAAAAAGCAAGTGATATTGTTGGAAAAGAAGTTCAGTATGGTAATGATATTGCTGAAGGTAGTTTGTTTTACACAGGGGATTTAGTTAATCCAGAAAATTCTCCTGATTATGTTTTAAGTGATATTGAAGATGGTTATACAGCATTTTCTTTATCAGTTGATGCATTTACTACTTATGGTAATCAAATAACAAAGGGTAATTCAATTGATTTATGGTTCTATGGAACAGATGATACTAAAAAGATTATTTATACAGATTTAGTTAAGAATATTGAGGTTTTAGATGTTCGTGATAGTAATGGTAAATCAATGTCTGAGTCTTTAGGTGATGAAGCTCGTGAACCTGCAGAACTTTTATTTGCAGTTCCTGATTCGTTATATGCTTTACTTGTAAAGGCTGATAAAATTGGTGAATTAGTACCAGTACCAACAAATAAGGATTTTACTCCAAGTGCTGGAGATACAAAAGTTGTATCAGAATATGTTAAGAATTTTATTTTAAATAAGTTTGTTAATATACCTGATGAAACAACTAGTGTTAATAATACCAATAATAATACCAATAATAATACAAATAGGGAAAGTTAGGTGATATTATGAATGATGCTGTTTTTTCTCAACTTGATTTTGGACCTATTAATGAATTTTTAAAAGAAGATAATATTACCGATATATCTTATAGTAGTGGTGGTCAAATTTGGTTAAAGACTTTAGATAAAGGTGTTATACAAGTTATTCGTCCTGAAATAAATAATGCTTTAATGGAAAAATTAGCTTTTCAATGCGCTAATGTTATGGGTAAGACATTTAATATGGCTCATCCATTCTTGGATGCTGAAAGTGCTGAATTACGTTTGAACTTTATTCATGAATCAATCGCGACAAATGGTATTGCTTGTGTTATAAGAAAGACACCAGCAAAGATAAGATTGAATCGTGAAAAATTATTAGATGAAAAGTATGTTACTGCGAATGTTTTAGATTTTCTTTTAAAATGTGTTGAAGGACATGCAAATATTATTGTTAGTGGTGAAACTGGATCTGGTAAAACAGAGTTAGTTAAATATCTTGCTTCACATACTAAAGAAAATGAAAAAATAATTACAATTGAAGATACATTAGAGTTACACTTAGATAAGATTTTTCCTCATCGTGATATTGTAGCGATGAAAACAAATAATATAGCAAGTTATTCTGATATTCTTGTAGCGTGTATGAGACAGAACCCTATATGGATATTATTATCCGAGGTTCGTAGTGCAGAAGCAGTTATGGCTGTACGTAACTCAATATCTTCTGGTCACCATATTTTATCTACTATTCACTCAGATAAAGCATCTTTAATACCTATGCGTATGTTTGCTTTAATTGAAAGTAATATAGATGTTGAACAATTTGTAACTACAATTCATAGATATGTTCAAATAGGTATATATGTTAAAGGTTATATGAGTAAAGAATTAGGTAGATTCCAACGTGAAATTATGGAAGTATGTGAGTTCTATGTTGATGATAATAATAAACCTCAAGTAAATACTATTTATAAAAAGACTTTAAATGGTGATATTACAATGAATAATCCTACCAAGAATCTTAGAGATTATCTATCAATTAGTGGTGTAGAACTTCCGGAAGATATTTTTAATTTAGATAATCAAAATACTATACCAAAAGAAAATGTTGAAACCTTATAAAGAAAAGGGGTAAGAAATGATTGAGTTAATTATATTAATAGTACTAGCAATTTTTGCTTTGAGTTACAGACAAAATAATGGTGAAAATGTTTATCGTTTCTTTGTAACCCAAACTAAAAATATTTATGATAAGTATGCACCATATAGTTTTAAATCTGTAAGTGCAAAAGTTAAGGAATTAGGACAAGAATACAGTGTAATACATTATGATATTAAAGTAATATTATTAGCTGGAGTATCTGGTGGTATAACATACTAATATTTTTATATCATAG
>CAZJQA010000116.1:0-2027 GCA_964548285.1 uncultured Muribaculaceae bacterium | reverse complement strand
TTATGATCTATATTTTATATTTGATGCCGATAATATCGTTGCCGAAGATTTCTTTGATTACATGTTAGAAGATTATCAAAAAGGTTATATGGTAACTACTGGATATCGAGATATCTTAAATAAAAACACAATTATTTCAATATCATCAGGCCTAACTTTTACGATGATTAATGATTTACGTAATAAATTTGCAATGAAAAGAGATGGTAATTTATTATTATCAGGAACAGGCTTTTATATTGCAGGGGATTTAATTAAAGAGTGGGGAGGATTCAAATTTACAAGCCTAACTGAAGACTATGAAATGTCTTTATACTGTGCTGCTCATAATATCTCCACTTATTATGATGACAAAGCTTTGTTTTATGATGAACAACCAAGTAATATGAAATATAGTATAGTTCAAAGAATAAGATGGATTAACGGCTATTTTTATAATTTCTTTAAATACCAAATAATATTAAGTAAAAGATTTAAAAAAGCATTAAATAAAGAGTCTATAATTGAAATGAAAGTAGGTATATTACCGGTTATATTTTTAATCGCGTATCTTATACTTTTATTAATCTATATCACAGCAAACTATGGTCTTAAACATCTCTTATTTGCTTTATTAATAGTATATTTAATCTTAGTTATATTTAGTTTGTTTTTACTTAAAACATCAAAAAGTAAACTTAGTTTAAAGATGATGCTACTAGTTAGTCTATATAATCCATTATATTTAACAAGCTTTGTTTATGTTTTTTTTGCTTCTATTTTAAAAAAAGATTTAAAATGGGAAACCATTAGACATGAGGGAGGATTAAGTGAAAAGATTAGCCAGTTTAAAGACATCTAATATAAAAGTAAGTTCTTTTATAGAAGAATATTTATTTCCCCAAAAACTTTATTTAGAAATTTCAAATAAAGCAGATTTAAAAATAAAAAGCAAAAAAGTTTATAAAGGACAATTATTATACATAGACAATAATAATAGTTATTATAGTCCTGTAAGTGGTGTTATTATTGGAATTAATAATAATTATTTAGAGATAGAAAATGACTTTAAGGAAGAAGATAATTATAAAGGTATAGATGACTTTACTACTAAGACATTAAAATTATCATTTAAAGATAAGATTCATAATGCCAATTTTGATTTTAATAAAATAGATAAATATCAAAATATTATTGTAAGTGGAATAGAGGATCAACCTTATATAGTTAATAATACATTATTACTTGAAAAATATACTTCAGAGATACTTGAAATGGTAGATTTAATATATAATGAATATCATAAAGATATTATAATTGTAGTCAAAGATAACGAAACAACTCTTATCAATAAGATATCTTCATTAATCGGAAGTTATCCTTATATCAAAGTTGAAATAGTTCCTAATTTATATCCTATAGGTAATAAAAATATATTAAGTAAGTATTTAAATATAAAAGATTTTTATTATTTCTCTAGTGAAGACTTATATTATTTATATGAAGATATTGTAAAAGATAGAAGAAGAAGCACCACATTTGTAACAATCTCTGGTAATGCATTAGATAAAAATGCGTTAGTTAATATCAAAATAGGAACCCCTTTAAATGAAGTAATTAATGCCTTATTTAATATTAAAGAAGAAAAATATAAGATTATTAAAAATGGTTTATTAAATGGTGAGTATGTTAATGAACAATTAATAATAGATGAAAGTATAAGAGCTATTTATATTATGAAAGATACTAATATAATTTGTGGAAAATGTAATAATGTTTGCCCATTTAAATGTAATCCATACTTATCACTTATAAGTAAAGGAAAATATAGAAGCAAAAAATGTATTAACTGTGGTTTATGTACATATATTTGTCCATCTAATATCAAATTAGGAGGTTATGTTAAATAATGACTCATTATGAAATAGATTATAAAAAGATAGATAAAATATTAATTAGCTTATGCTTAATACTATTTATGATTGGATATTATAAAAATGGATTAATTAAATTAATATCGAAAAATAATTCTGATAATATAGGAAAAG
>CAZJQA010000115.1:0-2034 GCA_964548285.1 uncultured Muribaculaceae bacterium | reverse complement strand
AAATATATTTACTTTTTTATTAAACGTCTATTTGATATTATATGTGGGTTAGTTGGTATCATATTATTAGTTCCTTTAATTATAATTATCAAATTAATTTATATTATAACAGGTGATAAAGGAAGCATTTTTTATCGTCAAAAAAGACTTGGCAAGAATGGAAAAATTATTCGTATATTTAAATTTAGAACAATGGTTATAAATGCTGATGAAATACTACAAGATTGGCTTAAGAATAATCCTGATAAAAGAGAAGAATATTTAAGAGATCGAAAGATTGAAAATGATCCTCGTATAACTAAGATTGGCAATTTTTTAAGAAAAGCATCTTTAGATGAATTTCCTCAGTTTATAAATATTTTAGTTGGCGATATGTCACTTATTGGTCCTAGACCAGTAGTTCCTGATGAAGTATTAATATATAAAGAAAATCAAGATAAATTCTTAAGTGTCAGACCTGGCTTAACTGGTTATTGGGCTTCTAATGGACGTAGTAATATATCATATGAAGAAAGAATGAAAATGGAATTATACTATGTAGATAATTGCAGTATTTTACTAGATATAAAGATTATAATTGATACTATATTTGCTGTAATAAAAAAAGATGGAGCTAAATAATGAAGATTAAAAAAAGTGTTTTAATATCTCTTATATTGGTATTATTAGTTTTAATAGGCCTATCAGTATGGATATTTCTTTTTAATAAGAAAGATAATCAAGTTATAAATAATGATAATAATAAAGAAGTTAATATTATTGAAGAAAATGAAGAAGTAGATCAAACAGTTGATATCTATGATTATAATTCAAGTGATAGAAGTATCGCGATTGTTGTTAATAACACCCCAGTCGCGGTTAAAGCTCAAGAAGGCTTAAATAAATCTTATTTAATATATGAATTTCCAACAGAAGGTTCAACAACAAGACTTATGGCACTTTATAAAGATATAGAAGATTTAAAAGTTGGTACTATAAGAAGTGCTCGTCATAATTTTATGGATTATGCCTTTGAAAATGATGCTTTATTCGTTCATTTTGGACATAGTCATTATGCATTAGATGAAGAAAAAGTAAATGGAATAGATTATTTTGATGGGGTATATGGAGGACCATTTTGGAGAGAAAATCCTCTAGATTTAGCAACTGAACATACTGCATATACTTCAATTGGAAAAATAAGAGAATATGCAAGCATTTATGGTAATAGAATGGAAAGTAATGTCAAACCACCTATTGATATTAGCCCTACTGATATTAATTTAAATGGTAGTAAGGCAGTAGATGTTGTAATGCCTTATGGCTATTCTAATAAAGAACATTTTAAATATAATGAAAATAATAAGATGTATGAAAGATATTTTAATGATGAAGAAAGCCTAGATTATAGTACTAAAGAAATCGTAAAAGTAAAGAATATTATAATTACTAATATAACTTATTCTATGTGTAGTGATAACCATTATTGGGATTTACATGATACAGGAAGTGGAACAGGCTATTTTATAACTAATGGAAAATATGTAAATATAAAATGGACTAAAGATAGTCGTAATGGAAGAACAAGTTATACTAATTTAGATGGAACACCACTTAAAGTATCTGATGGATTAACATGGATTAGTTTAGTTGTTAATTCAAATACAGAGATTAAGTAAAAGAATAAATTTTATAAAATTAAGCAAGGGGACTTGCTTTTTTTTGCGATTGTGATATGATTATCTCTTCTAAGGGAGGAATAGATATGTCATATGCTATATGTTATTATAATTCTAATAATAATGATTATTATTTACCTATGAATTTAATTGATATAGATAAGTTATTTACTAAATATAGTAAAGAAGATGTATTAAAGATTATGCATAACTTTGATTCAGTATTTATTGGTAATAATATTAATAATTTATATATAAGTAAGATTATTCCTGGTCCTAAGTTAATAAGAGAAAAATATATTGATATTATATGTGATAGTAAGTATTTAACTTTTGATATAAAGAAAGTATTAGTTAATAATAATAAAATAATTAA
>CAZJQA010000114.1:0-2082 GCA_964548285.1 uncultured Muribaculaceae bacterium | reverse complement strand
AATAATCCTCACATTCTAAAACTAGGATAATAAAAAGAAAAGAGCTAGGCCGTCACAAAAATGGATACTATAGACCCGTGTTATAATCTGCCTAAACTCAATCGCATAAATTTTACTCTAAAAAGAGTAATAATATTATACTAGCAAATTGATAATTAGCAACTTCATCAATTTACTACATACATTATACGTGATATAATATTAGTTATATAATGTCGTTGATGATTTTTGGAGAGGGTATATGGATAAGTTAATATTTGTTAGACCATCTTTAGAAAATAAAGATGATGCACTTAATTATATAAATGAGTTTTATAAATACAATTCTCCTATTGAAGGGGTAAATGGTCTTCATAAATATTTAGATAATTATGAAGGATGGTTAGATAAAATAAATAATGAAAGTATTCAAGAAGCAACTGAAAAAGTAGTTCCAAATGATACATTTTTTATTTATAGAGTAAATGATAATAGACTTGTAGGTATAATTAATATAAGAAAAGAGTTAAATGAAAGATATAAGAGATTTGCTGGTAATGTAGGCTTATCTATTAGGCCTACTGAAAGAGGAAAGAGATATTCTAATATTATTTTATATGGAATACTTAAATATTTTAATACTTTAGGTGTTAAGCATATTATGCTTGATTGCGATGAGAAGAATGTTTCTTCAAGAGCGGTTATTAAGTCATTAGGTGGAGTATTAACTAAGAAAACATATATTGATGACTTATTAACTTTTAAGGAAGATTATGATATAGATGTAGAAAAATCTTTAAAAGAGTTTAAAACTAAATATGATGATTATATTTCAATAGGTGATAATATGAGTAGGAATGAAGATATTATAAATGTTTTTTATAAAGAGATTGTACCTGAGGCAAGTAAGGGTAGAATTGATGCGTGGTTTAGAAAGAATCTTTTATTTAGTACAACTGTTGAAGGTAAGGAAATTACTCATATTAATGAGGAAGATTATCCGGAATTATGTGTAACAAGTTTAAATATTTCTAATAAAAAAGAATTTGATAGATTACTTTGTGAATATGTAGATATGGCTATTATTTTTTATAATGATGGTAGTTTAGAAAGAAAATTGGAAGATGCACCTAAAAAAGATTATGATAGATATTTATATAAGTATATAATTAGTTCTTTATTTGCTAATGCAAGTGATTATGATTTTCTTAATCCAATTTTATTTTTAAAGCATAGAATTGAAATGTTTAAAAACAGAATAATTGAAGGTAAACGTCAAATATATTTAAGTACAATTGGTGCTACACTTTCATTCTCAGAAGAAAAAGCACCAATTGAAGCAGAAACACCTTATTCAATAACTGGAGAGTTAATTTTTGACGATGGATATAAATTACCACTTCCAAATGTATATGCAGGGGTAAGTGATAATAAGATGTTTATATATGGTATATTAAACAAGTCAGGGAAAAATATTGATATTAATAAAGACTATTTAAAAAGAATTAGAAAAGGTTTTACTTCAAGAATAAATGGAGCACCTGAGCATTATTTTATAAGTGATATGTTATCTTTATCTTTATCTAATGGAATGGAAACAGTTATTGTTCTATTTCTTCCTCAAAGATGGAATGCTAAAAGATTATATATTTTAAATAATAAACAAGGAGAAGAAAGAGAAGTAGAAATGAATAAACAAGAATCAATTCAAACTAATTTAACTAATGTTTTAGCTAGATATTATTCTAAACTTGAAGATATTTCAGATTCTCTTATTTATACATCTTTTCCTTTTGAAGAAGATGATAAGTTACATTTAAGACTTGATCCAAATGGAATAAGTAAATGCCCTGTTTTTAATGAATTGGTTGAATATAACAAAAATAATAATGTAGTAAGGCATCTTTAGATATCTTGAATTTATGTTGAAAGAGAAAAGACTTGGGTTATCCAGTCTTTTGTTATGTTATAATATTTGTGTTGTGGTGATGCAAATGGAATTTGTAAAAGCTAAAACTATACTATCAAAAGTCAAATATGGAAATGATTGGTATGGTATAGATTATAATATGAACCTATATAGAGGTTGTTCTCATGGTTGTA
>CAZJQA010000113.1:0-2118 GCA_964548285.1 uncultured Muribaculaceae bacterium | reverse complement strand
TTAAAAGTTAGATCTTTTTTATTGATGATATACTTTCACTTGAAGATGCTTTCAAACTTAAATCAGCAAATTCTTTTTTTAAAAATAATGGATATGCAGCACAGCCAATCATCGCTGCATTATCTGTACAATATACTAAATCTGGAGCATGAAATGTAACATTATATTTTTCACATAACTTAATAAGTTCACCACGTAAATATTTATTTGCAGATACACCTCCAGCTAATAAGAAATTTTTAATACCAGTATTTTTTAATGCCAGTTCCGTTTTATGAACTAATTCTTCAACAGCTGTACATTGAAAATCATATGCCAAATCAGCCTTATTTAATTCTTCATTTTTTTGTCTAGTATTATGTGCTAAATTTATAATATAACTTTTTAATCCACTAAAACTAAAATTATAAGAATCATCATTCATAATTTTTGGCATTTCATAATGATGTTTACCTTCTAAAGCTAATTTTTCAATATTTGGTCCACCTGGATATTTAATATCTAATACACGAGCAACTTTATCAAAAACTTCACCAATAGAATCATCAACACTACTTCCTAAAACTTTAAAATCATCAGGACTTTCTAAAACAAGTAAATCTGTATGTCCGCCACTTACTGTTAAACAAACACTTGGATATTTAATATCATAATCAATATTATTAGCAAATATATGCCCCATAGTATGATTTACTTTAATTAATGGTTTATTATAAACCAAAGATAAAACTTTAGCACATTCAACTCCAACTAATAAAGAACCAAGAAGCCCTGGAGCATAAGTAACAGCTATTGCATCAATTTCTTCCATTGTTATATTTGATTTTTTTAAAGTATTTTCTAAAACCATTGTAATATTTTCAGTATGCATACGACTAGCTATTTCAGGAACAACTCCACCAAAATTAGCGTGTGTATCCATTTGAGTTAATATTGTTAAAGATTCAACTACTTTACCATCGCCAATAATAGCCATTGAAGTTTCATCACAAGAAGATTCAATTGCTAGAATGTATGTCATCTATACCACTTCTTTCCATAATATAAGCATCATTTTCCCCATAATACTTCTTTCTAGTATGAATATTTTTAAAACCTAATTTTTCATATAAAAATAATGCCTCAATATTTTTTACATTTACATCGACTAATACATTTTGATGAGGATAATTTTCAAACAATTTTGTAAATAAAGATGTTGCAATTCCTTCTCTACGACATTTAGGATTTACAACTATATCATAGATATCTATAACATCATCAAAAACTACAAATGATAAAAAACCCTTTACTTCATTTTCATCTTTATATACATATATTTTATATATATCACTTTTTATTAATTCCTCTAAGTTATTAGTTTCTTTATAATTTTCATGTAATAAAGATCCTAGTACATAAATATCATTAAAATCTTTATTCTCCACTTCTTTAATCATTTTTCCACCTCTATTTTCTTAACATAAAAAGGATTTACTATATGAGGGTTAAGCGAATCTTTTAAATGAGTCTTTTTAACTATTCCATCTAAATCTACCAATTCTTGAGTATATAAAACATTACCCTTTAAATTATTAATTTCATCTTTATTAAGATATTGATAATCAACAATATTATTATTTTTTATTATTCCAACATATTATCCATTTTTTTCTTCCATTACTATATAATCATATCCATCTTTATAGTACATTTCTAAACTCGTTACAGTTCTTATAGGAATATTTAATGTATAAGCTAAAGTTTTAGCTATTGTAACTCCTAATCTTTCTCCAGTAAACGATCCAGGTCCAATACACACTATAATATCATTTAAATCATGAATATCTAATTCATTATCTTTTAAAAGATCAACTAAACTAGGAATACAAACAGTACCTAAATCTCTTTCATTTATAATTTCTTTTTTAGATAATAATTTATCATCTTTAAATAAAGCTAATAAAATATTGAAATGAGTATCAATTAATAAAGTTATCACTATTATCCCTCCAAACTTTTTTCTTTCATATTATAGCATTATATTATTAATAATGCCATATTTTATGGAACCTTTACCTTTAAGAGAACATATACTACACTAGAAAGAGGTGTTTTTTTGAAAAAAATTATTTTAAC
>CAZJQA010000112.1:0-2145 GCA_964548285.1 uncultured Muribaculaceae bacterium | reverse complement strand
CCAAGAACAACAGAATAGAGAAGCACAACAGGCAGAAGATCTTAGAAATAATTTTAAAGAAATAATGGTAGATGAATATCAAGACACATCTGATATCGAAGAAGAATTTATATCTTTAATATCACATAATAATCTATATATGGTTGGTGATATAAAACAAAGTATATATCGTTTTAGAAATGCTAATCCTAATATTTTTAAAGATAAATATAATAATTATTCAAAGCATTTAAATGGTTCGAAAATAGACTTGTTAAAAAATTTTAGATCACGTAAAGAAGTATTAGATAATATTAATACAATATTCACAAAAGTAATGGATAACAAAATTGGTGGAGCTAATTATTTAGAAAGTCATATGATGAACTTTGGAAATCTATCTTATATTGAAGAAGGAATGACTAATGAAGACTATAACATGGATATACTAACATATGATGAAATCAAAGATTATTCTAAAGATGAAATTGAAATATTTACAATTGCCAAAGACATAAAAGAAAAAGTTGATAACAAATATCAAATATTTGATCAAAAGAAAAAAGTATTTCACGATGCCACTTATAGTGATTTTTGTCTTATTCTTGATCGTGGTACATCATTTGAATTAACAAAAATGATTTTTACATACCTAAATATACCTCTTTCTATATATAAAGATGAAGAATTATTAGATGATAATGATTTATACCTTTTAAAAAGCATGCTTACTGTACTAATAAAAATACATGATAAAAATTATGATACAGATTATAAAATTTCAATGACATCTCTAATGCGTTCTTACTTATATGAAGAAAATGATCAATATATATATGATAATATAACAAATAAAACTACTTTTAAAACAAAAGTTTATAATGATATTAAAAAAGTAAGTCCCTTCTTTGAAGAACCTGTACCAGTTATTATTAATAAACTTTTAGAATCAACTAATTACTATGAAAAAATAATTAAAGTTGGTAATATCGAAGAATCATTTACCCACTATGAAAAATTAATAAGTTTAGCAAATGAATCATCATTAAATATTTATGATTATTTAGAATATATAAATAATTTACTAGAAGAAAACTTACCATTAAAATATAGTAGTAACTTAATAAATGAATCAAGTGTTAAAATTATGAATATCCATAAATCAAAAGGTCTAGAGTTTCCTATATGTTATTATAGAGGTTTATATAAAACATTTAGTAAACAAGACTTAAAAGGTGATTTAATATATTTAAAAGATTTCCCTATATACATACCAAGTTATAACGAAGGAATTAAAGATAACATTATTAAATTACTAATTAAAGATTGTCTTGAAAAAGAAGATATATCAGAATAAATAAGATTATTTTATGTAGGTTTAACAAGAGCAAAAGAAAAAATGATTTTCTTACTTCCAAATAAGGAAACAAATGATGAACAAAAAGAAAATGGTGTAATTATTGATTCAATTAGATATAATTATAAATCTTTTGCAGATATTTTATACTCTATTAAAGATGAATTAAAACCATATATTAAAAACATAGATACAAATAATATTAATTTATCAAAAGATTATAAAATTCCTTTATTAAATGAATCAATGAAAAAAAATACTATAGAAAATAATATAATAGATTTAAATATTAAAAATGAATATCTAAAATCATCAACATACTCTAAAAAAAATTATGAACTACTTACAAAAGAAGAAATTAATAATATGAAATTAGGTACTAAAGTTCACGAAACACTTGAATTAATTGACTTTTATAATCCAAATCTTGATGAAATAGATAATGAACTTATTAAAAATATAATAATAAATTTTCTTAATCAAGATATCTTAAAAGATAAAGATAAAGCTGTCATTTACCAAGAATACGAATTTATTTATAATGATAATAATACTATATCTCACGGACAAATAGATTTAATGTTAAAGTATAATGACCATATAGATATAATTGATTATAAATTAAATAATATAACAGATGAAAACTATTTAAAACAATTAAATGGATATAAATCATATATTAATTCAATTTCAAATCTACCAGTAAATATATATTTATATAGTATGCTTCAAAATCAATTAATAAAGTTAAATTAAAACTTACTAATAAAAATCAATACTTTTTAAATTTTTTTTAAATTTATATTTTA
>CAZJQA010000111.1:0-2145 GCA_964548285.1 uncultured Muribaculaceae bacterium | reverse complement strand
AATTCATGTTAGAAAAGAGGGATTGTATGAATTTTGAAAATAATGAGGAAATTAAAAATCCACTTGAAAAGTATGGAAGAGATATAACTAAAAATGTTATTGATCATAAAGTTGATCCAGTTATTGGACGTGATGAAGAGATTCGTAATGTTATAAGAATTCTTTCGCGTAAGAGTAAGAATAATCCGGTATTAATTGGTGAACCTGGTGTTGGTAAAACGGCTATTGTTGAAGGACTTGCTGAACGTATTATAAGTGGTGATGTTCCAAGTTCTTTAAAGAATAAAACTATTTGGGAATTAGATTTAGGTGCTTTAGTAGCGGGTGCTAAGTATCGTGGAGAATTTGAGGAAAGGTTAAAAGCAGTTTTAAAAGCTATTGAAGACTCTGATGGTAAAATTATCATGTTTATTGATGAGATTCATATGATAGTTGGTTCTGGTGCTGAAGGTACTATGGATGTATCAAATATGTTAAAACCAATGCTTGCTCGTGGTGAAATCCATTTGATAGGCGCGACAACATTAAATGAATATCGTAAATATATTGAAAAAGATGGTGCTTTAGAAAGAAGATTACAAAAGGTAATTGTTCGTGAACCAAGTGTAATAGATACAATAACTATACTTCGTGGTTTAAAAGAAAGATTTGAAGTATATCATAAAGTAACATCGTGATGGGTGTATCTCGATCATAAAGTGAGGCCTTTTTTTATGCAATTTTATCTGATAGATATATTACTGATAGATTTTTACCTGATAAAGCAATTGATTTAGTAGATGAAGCATGTGCAACAATTAAAATTCAACTTGAGTCAGTGCCTGTACCTTTAGATAATTTAACAAGAAAGATTATGGGTTTAGAAATAGAAGCTCATGCTTTAAAGAAAGAAAAAGATGATATATCTGTTGAAAGATTATCGAAGATAAATAAAGAATTAGTTTCTTTAAAAGAGGAAGAAAAAGAATTAAGAGATAAATGGAATTTAGAAAAACAAAATAATGAGTTAATTTCTAAGAAGAAAGAAGAACTTGAAAATGCTCGTTATAAGTTAAGTGAAGCTGAAAATAATTATGATTTAGAAACAAGCGCTAAATTAAGACATGGAGTAATACCTACATTAGAAAAAGAATTAAATGAGTTAAAAAAATCATCTGCAAATAGTTTATTAAAAGATGAAGTAAATGAAGATAGTATTGCTTCTATTATTTCACGTATGACTAATATTCCAGTTACTAAACTAGCATCTAGTGAGCAAAGTAAATTATTAGGATTATATGATGAATTACGTAAAAATGTAATGGGACAAGATGAAGCATTAAGACTTATAAGTGATTCAATTTTAAGAGCTAGAAGTGGAATTAAAGATCCAACTAAGCCAATTGGTTCATTTATATTTCTTGGACCAACTGGAGTTGGTAAAACTGAGGTAGCTAAGACTCTTGCTAATATTTTATTTGATTCTGAAAAACATATGATTAGAATAGATTGCTCTGAATATATGGAAGCTTTTAATGTTTCTAGATTAATAGGAGCTCCTCCAGGATATGTTGGATATGATGAGGGTGGAGTATTAACTGAAGCAGTAAGAAGAAATCCTTATTCAATTGTTTTATTTGATGAAATAGAAAAGGCTCATAAAGATGTTTTAAATATCTTATTGCAGATATTAGATGATGGAAGATTAACTGATTCTAATGGAAGAGTAGTTGATTTTAAGAATACTATTATTATAATGACATCTAACTTAGGAAGTGAATATATATTAAATAATGAAAATGAAGCTAAGAATTTAGTAATTGATTTATTAAAGAAAACATTTAGACCTGAGTTAATAAATAGAATTGATGAAATAATAGTGTTTAATTCATTAAATAAAGAAAATATTAGTTTAATAATAGATAAGATTATTAGAGAAATTAATGAACGTTTGGAAGATAAATATATAAAGATTAGTTTAACTGATAAAGCTAAGGAAAAAATAATTGAAGAAGGCTATGAAAGAGAGTTTGGGGCTAGACCAATTAGAAGATATATTACGAAGAATATAGAAACATTACTTGCTAAAGAATTAATTAAGAATGAAATTAAGCCAAAGAGTGATTTGGTGATTGACACATTAAATGATGAATTTATAATTAGGCT
>CAZJQA010000110.1:0-2207 GCA_964548285.1 uncultured Muribaculaceae bacterium | reverse complement strand
TAATAATAAATAATATAGATATAAATACTTTTTAGATAATTTAGAATTATATAATAGAACCATAGTAATAATAAATAAAAATATTATGGCACCTGTATCAGGTTCTTTAAATATTAAAATAGAAGGTATTAAAAAAATAATAAATATTTTTAAAAGAAGTAACAGTTCGTTTTTTAATTTAGTTGGTCTTTTTTTAGATAATAAGTTAGCTAAATATAAAGTATATACAAATTTCATGTATTCACTTGTTTCAATACTAAAGAATTTTAAATCAATCCATGCTTTTGAACCATTAATACAACTTCCAAATAATAAAGTTAATACTAATAAAATAATACCACTTATATATAAATAAAAACTATATTTAAAGAGTTTATTATAATTTATAAAATGACTTATTATAAATAATAATAAACCTATAATTATCCATATTATTTGTTTATTAAAAAAAGTCTTATACAAAGTACTAACAAATGTGGCGTGATACATTAGAATAATACTCATAATAAGTAAACATATTAAAGATATATAGAAGAATGTTTTATTAATAATATTTATCATATTTATATTATGTAGAATTTTTTAAAATGCTTCCAAAAGTATATGAAAATAAAATAAATAAAAAGATAAATAATAATAAGGATTATTATTATTCTAAATTAGAAAGAAATAATAGAAATGTTGATGTACGAAAAGAAATAGATAATATATTTAGATCAAGTGATTTTGTATATAAAGCTCATGTATTAATTGAATTAAAAGAAGAGACTTTAGATACATATCTAGTATCTAGAGCATATAACTATCTATTAGATATGAATGCTAAAAAAATATATATAGATGATATTATAGATATAAAAAAAATAAATTAAGTTTAACTTAATTTATCTATATAACGTTTTAACTCTTTAGAATCTTTTCCAAAAATAATCTTTAATTGATTATCTATTTCAACTATTCCCTTAGCACCCATTTTGTTAATAGCGTCTTTATTAGCAAGTGTAATATCTTTTAGTATTACTTTAAAACGAGATGAATTACATTCAATATTTACAATATTATCTTTTCCACCTAAAGCTTTTAAAAGTTTATTGGCTTCTTCTTTGAAGTCTTTTTTCATTAACTTTGTAACAATTAAAGATATTAATAGTAATACTATAATAATAATTGTATATATAATTAGTTGTTCGTTACTTAACATTTCTATCACCTACTAAATTATACTATAAAATAATATAAAATGCACTAAAATTAAAAAATAACATAAATTATTAGTGAGATATAGGAAAGGGGAATAATAATGAATAATGATTGTTCTAATGAAAATCATATAGCTGAGATATTAAAAGTTATTTTGATGTTACAACAAAATGCATGTCCAGAAAATTGTTTAGATTCATGTGATAGACCAGCACTTGGAGGAGGAGTGAATTGTATTGTATGTAATACAAGACCAATATCACTTTATTTAAGAGGTTGTTGCGGTAATCAACTTTTAATGCCTACAACTAAAGATAATACAACCGATGAAACATCAGGTGTCTTTAAAATTGAAAAAATGGATGGTAACTGTGCAACATTTAGAGTGTTAGCGCCAAATCCTGACACGACAAGTCCATATCCATATGTTTCAACTAATTCTGTATTTACTATTTGTTTATCTTGTATATGCATGATTAGATGTTTATCTGATACTTATATTGAATGTATTTAAGGAAGTTATCTTCCTTTTTTTGTGTATTGTTTCTAAAAAAAAAACATGATATAATACGTATATAGATGGGTGATTGTGATGGATAATTTGATAATGGAATTAAAAGAAAAAACAAACGATTTTTTAACTAAAGTGGTAGAAGCAGATAAGGATTACCAATTTTATTTAGATGGCATAAATATTATTGATGGATATGAAAAAGAATTGCTACATAAAATGGATGAAGCCAAAAATAATAATGAACTTGATTTATATAATGAATATGAATTAGAGTTAAAGAGTTGGCAAAGAGAGTATAGAGATTATTTAGCAGAATTAAAAAAGATTTTTAATGCTAATCATTTGTATATAAATAACCAAGTAAGAATATTAACAAAGAATATAACAGATTATAATAATATAAAAAAAGATCTTATAGATAAGCTTAATACAGATGATAATTTAGAGGAAAAAATTAATGTTATCTGCTGGCTGAATGAACTTATCAACCTTG
>CAZJQA010000109.1:0-2220 GCA_964548285.1 uncultured Muribaculaceae bacterium | reverse complement strand
TATGTGGATGTAATAATGTTTCTAAAGAAAAAAATATATATTTAAATTCTATAAAAGAATTAGAAAAAGTTTCTAAAAGTGATGATGATATTCCGTTTGATATAGAAGTTAGATACGATAAATTAATTAAAAGTGAAGTTAGATATGAAGTTATACTTGATAATGTTAAAGAAAATATTAGTGATATATCTATGATCGCAATTCATGATAAAAAAACAGATGATGTATATCCAAGTATAGGTATTTTTGATAAGAAAGAATCATTAAAAGTTAATAAAAAACCTAGTGGATTAATATTGGTTGGATATGTAGATTATAAAGGTGATATTAAAAATTTTAAGATGAAAACAAAAGTTTTAATTAAGTATAAAATAAATAATAAAGAGTATATAAAACATTATGTGACAAAATAATACATTTTATATT
Source organism: uncultured Muribaculaceae bacterium (assembly GCA_964548285.1). Lineage (GTDB taxonomy): Bacteria > Bacillota_I > Bacilli_A > RF39 > UBA660 > Ventrenecus. The sequence continues at coordinate 1,794 of CAZJQA010000109.1, read as the reverse complement.
TTTATAATTATCTTGGTGATAATATGAAAGTTAAAGTGTTTGATTGTGAACATGAAAAAGATTTAGAAGAAGAAATTAATAAGTTCTTAGGAGAAGGTAATACTATAATTGATATTAAGTATCAAGTTAGTATTAGTATGTATTCTAATGAACAAATATATTGTTATTCAGCTTTAATAATATATAAGTAGAGGTGTATATGAAGAAAAATTCGTTTAAAGAGGGAGCATTTATTGCGACATTTGCGATAATTTTTACTAAGATAATTGGTATTATATATGTAATTCCTTTTTATAAAATAATAAAGGTGGAGCATTATATGGTTATGCATATACTATGTATTCTACATTTTTATTACTTAGTACAGTAGGTGTTCCGCTTGCGATGAGTAAACTTGTTAGTGAATATAATGCAAAAGGATATACAAATTTAAGAGAGAGAACATATAAACAAGGTAAACTAGTTATGACTATATTTGCTTTAATAGTTTTCCTATCATTATTTATATTTGCTAAACCATTTGCTTATTTAATACTTGGTGATATAGAAGGTGGAAATACTATTGAAGATGTTACTTTTGTTATTAGAGTAATAGCAACTGCTTTATTAGTTATACCAGCTTTATCAATATCTAGAGGTTATTTACAAGGAAACAAATATATTACTGAGCCATCAATAAGCCAAGTAATTGAACAAGTTTTTAGAGTGTTGATAGTTATTTTTGGTAGTTATATTACTTTAAGAATAACTGGTAATATGACATATGCAGTTGCGGTTGCTTGTTTTGGTGCGACTGTTGGAGGAATATTTTCTTGGTTATATTTAAAGTATAAGATTCATAAGAATAAGAAGAATTTTATAGTTAAAGAAGAAAAAGAAGAAGAAAAAGAAGTAGATACAAAGAGTATATGGAAGAAGATTATTAAGTATGCTTTACCATTTGTTTTAATAGATGTAGTAGGTAATGCGTGTATGTTAATTAATATGTTTACTGTTGTTAAAATATTAGTTAATCATGCAGGTTTTAGTATTACAGATGCTGAAATAGTTATGTCCACATTAACTACATGGGGTTCTAAATTAACACAAATAGTTATAGCTTTAGCTACTGGTCTAGTTGTTAGTTTACTTCCAAATATTACAGATAGTTATGTTAAAAAAGATCATAAGAATGTTACTAAATTAATTAATGATTCATTTGTTGTATTTATGTATTTAGCTATTCCTATGACTGTTGGTTTATCATTTTTATCTAAACCAGTTTGGGAATTATTCTATGGAAATCATGGATTAAGTTCAGATGTATTTATGTTTTATGCATATAATGGATTATTCTCTGGTTTATATACAGTTACATTAACAATTATGCAAGCAGTTGATAAATATAAAGTTGTTTATAAGAGTTTAATTGTAGAAGTATTAACTAAGTTAATATTACAATATCCACTTATGATACTTATGTATAAATTAGGTTTTGGTGCATATATAGGTAATATTTTAGCGACTATAATAGCGACTTTATCCACAGTAGTAATAAGTGTTACATATATGATAAAGAAAATGAATATTAGTTTAAAAGAAACATTTAAGAATACTGGTATTATTTTACTTAGTTCAGTTATAATGGTTTTAGTATTATTTGTATTAAGTAAATTTATTAGTGTAACTCCAAGTGGAAGAATAGATGCTTTAATAAAAATAATTATATTTACTATTGTTGGAGGAACAGTATATTTCTTATTAACATATAAATCGTTATTTAAGAAAGTTATTGGAACAGGACCACTTGCTAAA
>CAZJQA010000108.1:0-2237 GCA_964548285.1 uncultured Muribaculaceae bacterium | reverse complement strand
ACATTCTAAAGGGTCAAAATATAATACTTTCTTATCTCTAATGCATATGCTACTTTGCTTATTAACCTCGATTGTTTCCACTTTTTACCCCTCTATATATTGTAATATTTGATGTTCCTAATATGTCTTGTACCATTACGTCTAAAGTCAAATCACTTTTTGTACTCCATACATTTTTATAAAAATATTTCCATATCTCTTCAATAGATAAATTTAAATGATCCACGTTTAATTCTCTTTGTTTACTTTTTAAAGCAGGAAGTAATCTAACATATAAGTCTTCAACACTATATAAACCTAAATCTTGCATAAACACCTTCTATCTAGAGATTTCTCTCATATATTTATTATATATTATTAGAATAGGAAAGTAAAATGAAACATAATTTTTCAAAAAATGTAATTATTATCATTTTAGGTAGTCTATTAACTAAAGTTTTAGGTTTTTTAATCAAAATTATCTTTACAAGAAGTATTAATTCTTATACACTCTCTTTATATAATATTACTATTCCAACATATACTTTAATGATTACTCTATCAACTTTTTCATTAGAAAAAAGTATCTCAAAACTAGTTTCAGAAAATAAGTATCGTTCTAAAACTATTATTCTTTCAACTATTATCTTGATATTATTAATTATATTTTTAATTGATATATTATTTTTAATATCTATACCCTATATATCGATAAATCTTTTAAAAGAACCTAATATAATTCCTATTATGTATTCTTACTTTCTTACTCTTCCATTTATAACAATATCTACTATTTTAAAAGGCTATTTTCTTGGTAAATTAAATATCTTACCAAATATTATATCTAATGTAATAGAACAATTGATAAGAGTAATATTTCTATTATTAATTACTCCATTAATAAGTAATAATCTGATAAAAGTTACATCTTTTATATCTTTAAGTGTCTTAACTGAAATTGTAAGCACGATAATATTTATAATTAATATGCCTAAATCAAGTATTACTCTAAGTGATTTTCATCCAAATAAAACTATTTTATATAGCATTATATCTTTATCATCTGTTAATACATTATCATCTTTAATTGGCAGTGTATCATTCTTCTTTGAACCTATAATTTTAACAAATATTCTTTCTTATATTGGTTATGAAAAAAACTTTATTCTATTAGAATATTCTAAATATAATATCTATGCTTTAGGTTTACTTGCTATACCTTCATTTATAATAAATCCTATATGTCAATTGCTATTACCAGAAATAAGTAAATATAAATCTTTAAATAATTATAAGATGATTAAAAATAGATATCGTAATATAGTTATTATAACTCTTATAATTGGCACTATCTTTTCTATGATTATATATTTATATAAAGATTCTTTATTATTGCTGTTATATAAGAAAAATGAGGGATCTAACTATATAAAAATATTGTGTCCATTTTTTATATTATTCTATTTAGAAAGACCTTTAAAAAGTATTCTTGAGGGTTTATCTAAAATAAAAACCACTTTAATTATTACTTTAATAAGTATTATAACTAAAATGGTTTTAACAATTGTTTTTTCATTCTTTCATATAGGTATTTATTCGTTAATAATTGGTGAAATATTCTCTATCTTAGTAGTAGTTATTTTAGATATTATAATAATTGAAAATCATCTAAAAGAGTATTTGAAATAATTACATTATCATCTTTAATTAAAACATAATATGATTTTTCAACATCATTTACCATATAAGTGTAATATATTAAATCATCTACTTTTTCATATGTACTATTAGTTAAAATATTATCTAATGTGAAGATTTTATTTGTTAATACATCTTTTAATGTCATACTGCTTGATAAATAACTAACAAAAAGTTGATCTATTCCTAGATAATAATAATTATAACCGTTATATGTAAATTGATATTGTAAATTACTTCTTTTTTGTTTTGTATATGAAACAGTTAAAGATGTGTAATCTTTTACTTTAGATAATCTTTCATAATTTCTTAGATAGTGTAAGTAGTTACCTAAAGATAGTGATATCAAAAAAATCAAAACTAAAATAAAAATTATAAGTAAAAAAAAGTTTCTTTTTATTATTCTAATATTTTCCATAACTATCCCCTTGCTCACATATTATAACAAAAAATAATATGATTTAAAAGTGATTTTATTAAGCAAAAAAAATTTAATTTAAATTGTATTGTATATGTCGTTATGATCAAATTGTATATAGTCCAAGGGAGTGTGATAGTAT
>CAZJQA010000107.1:0-2254 GCA_964548285.1 uncultured Muribaculaceae bacterium | reverse complement strand
CTTCATCTATATACATATTAACACATAATTAATACTTTTTCAAGTTTTATATTTTATAAAAATTTTTTTCTGAAGTGCAACAAAGTGACATTGAAAAAGACATATAAAAGAATTACACTTATTATAAGCAAAATAAAGAAAGGTGTAATATATATATGTCTAAAGAAAATTATAAAGAAAAAAATATAAAAAATCAATACCATCACTTAAATCGTGATCAAAGAGCTCAAATTGAAATATTAGTAAATGAAATTGATGAAAATGGTAAAAGAATCTATTCTAACGCTGATATAGCTAAAAAAATCGGTGTTAATAGAACTACTATATGGAGAGAATTAAAGAACCGTATTAAGTCTAAAATAATGATTAGAAGTGGTAAAATTAAAAATAATCCATACAATGTAGCTGATGCTCAATATGATGCTGATTATAAAAGATCCTTTTCTAAAGCAGTTTACTTAGTTGAACAGTATCCTAAACTTGCTAAATTTATTGAGGATAAAATTAAAATTGATAAATGGGCACCTGATGTCATTTCAGGATACATTGAATCTCATCAATTATATCTGCAAGATGGTTTTACTTCTATATCAACTACTACTATATATAGAGCTATTCACTACCACTTGTTAAAGGTAACTAAAAACGATACTAGAAGAATGAATAAATTTAATAAAGAAAAAGATTGTTATGAACAAGAAAAACAAGTTTCAGAAAGTAAAAAGAATAATAGTATTGAATTAAGACCTGATGTTATTAATAACAGAGAAAGATTTGGTGATTGGGAATTAGACACTGTAATCTCTACTTCTAAGGGAAAACATCAATGCCTAATGACTTTAACTGATAGAAAGATTAGATTTGAAATTATTGCTAGACTTGAAGGTAAAACTAGTGAAGAAGTTATTAAAAAAATTAAGAAAATTAAATCTATTATTAAAAATAATTTAAATAATATTATCAAATCTATTTCTACTGATAATGGTTCTGAATTTTCTGCTTGGAAAGAAATTCAAAAAATACTTAATACAACAGTTTACTTTTGTCATCCTTATGCAAGTTTTGAAAAAGGAACTAATGAAAAACATAATGGAATCATTAGATACTTTATTCCTAAAGGAAAATTAATTGAAAATTATTCAAATAAAGATATTGAAGATATAGCTAATTGGATGAATAATTATCCAAGAAAGATATTTGGATACAAAACTCCTATTGAAATGTTAAAAGAAGAAATTAATGATAATAACTTATTTAATAAAATTATTAATATACAAAAAGAACTTAATGCTATATAATAACATTAAGCTTAGTAATAAGTGCATATTTTATATGACTACTTGTTGCACTTCGTTTGAAAATTTAGGATTTTTTCAATATTTTTCTAACATTTTCTTATTTGCTTTTTATTTTAATAATATTTATATAAAAAGCAAAATATATAAAATTTTTAAATAATTATATTATTTTGCAGAATATAAAAATTATTACTTTTTTAAATTAACAAATGATCGAAATATTTTACTATTTTTTGAACGAAAAAAGACCAGATTTCTCTAGTCTTTTAGTAATTATATATTAATTCTTCTTTGCTTTAATTGCAGCTTGTACCTCATAAAGGTTTGGAACGAAACAAACTAAAATGACTTATTTAAAATTTAGTTTTCTATTGGTGTAATATGTATGGCATACACACCATTAACTTTTATTGCTTCTTTATACCCATTTATACTATTTATAGATTTAATGCCATCATCAAAATCATTTGTTGATGATAATGTATATCTTGTACCCTCGAGTGTTAACAATTCTTCAATTGAATCATAATGATTAACTTCACCAACTAAACAATTAATTATTTCGCCATCATATGATTGAAATTCAATTTCATGACCACTTTTTAGAACACTATAATCAAAATGATTATCCCCCAATTTAGTAGCTCGAATTTCTACTTTTTTAGTTTTATTTTTTATTGCTTTAAATGCTCTATTATTAATATCAAAATTATATTTCATTATCTACCACAACTTTCTTTGATAATTTATTTATATAGCTTACTAATTCTGGATATCTTGTATCGTATGCGTAGCTTTGTGGTGCAGAAAATCCAAATCTGGTTTTCAAGTCTTTCAAAGAAATTGGATTATCCAGCTTCTCTACTTTTAAAATATGATAAGCAAATTTTGATTTCTTTAGTCCATTATTAAAATCAGCATTTCCATATCCTTTTTCATTTATTTTGTTTGGGTAT
>CAZJQA010000106.1:0-2328 GCA_964548285.1 uncultured Muribaculaceae bacterium | reverse complement strand
TTTTGAATATTAATTTTTTCTATATTTATATTTTTTGGATCATCATTAATTTTCTCTTCTACTTCTACTGAATTTTTAGAATTATCATTACATGAATCAAGCAAAACTAATTTAATCATAGAATAAGGATTAATATTTATATTAATTTTATTAAGTATTTCGTTAAAATTAAATATTATTTCCTTTATTGTTTTATAATTTAATTTTCCATTATATGAGAACAATTTAATTGAAATAGCTATTTTCATAAGTTTTTCTGTCAATTTTTTTATTAAAATTTTATAATCACTTGAAGAATTTTCTAATTCTTCAAAATATTCTTCTAATTTATTAATATCATTATTTTCTAAAGCTAAAATAATATCATCAATAAATTTTCCTGATAAAGAACCATAATTATCTAAAATCTTTTCTAAAGTTATCATTTCATCACAAGATGATAATTGATCAAGCAATGATAAAGCATCTCTCATACCACCTTCTGCATCATAAGCAATTTCTTTAATAGCTTCTTCTTCAATTTTAATATTTTCAAGATTACATATTTTACGAATTTGACTAATAATATCTTCGTTCTTTAACTTTCTAAAATTAAATCTTTGACACCTTGATAAAATAGTAATAGGAACACTTTCTACGTTTGTTGTTGCAAGAATAAAAATTGCATGTTGAGGAGGTTCCTCTAAAGTTAAAAGTAAAGCATTAAATGCATTAGTTGTCATCATATGAACTTCATCTATAATATAAACTTTATATCGACTTTGAGTCGGAGCAATTTTCATATTATCTATTAATTCACGTATATCATCCACACCATTATTTGAAGCAGCATCTATTTCAATTATATCAGGATTAGAAGAAAAATTTAAACAATTTTCACATTTACCACACGCCTCTCCATTATTTGGATTTAAGCAATTTATGGTTTTAGCAAAAATTTTTGCAGTAGATGTTTTTCCAGTTCCTCTCGGACCAGTAAATATATATGCATGAGAAATCATGTTATTAACAATAGAATTTTTTAACATTCTAATAGTATTATCCTGTCCAACTACATCATCGAAACATGATGGCCTATATTTTCGATATAAAACTTTGTAATCCATAAATACCCTCCTGTATAAACATTTATATTTTAACATTATATATCAAAAATTACTATCTTTTTTTCTTAAAAAAATCCGACAAAATCAAATGATACATTTGTTCGTATAAACCATCATACTTTAAAATTTTTGTTTTAAAAAATTCTCTTTTATATTCAGGTTTCTTTAATAAATAATAAACATTAGAAATACGAGATTGTTTAATAAATTCCATACACATTGAACAAGGTTCTAACGTAATAAACATAGTATAACCACTTAAATTCCATGATTTATATTTTTTATTAAATTTTTTTATACAATTAATTTCAGCATGTCCTAATACGCTATTTTCTTTTTCTTTTGTATTATGTCCTTTAGCAACAATTTTACCATTATTATCAACTAAAATTGCACCAACAGGAACATCATCAGTTATTAACGATTTAGTAGCTTCTTTTATACAAATTTTCCATATTTGATTCATTTTTATCACCATACATTTGTTCGATATTATTTTAATAAATAAAATGCACACAAATAGAGGTTGATATGGCTGCTACTTTCCAGTCCTGACCAGGTAACAACATATTTGTTGCATACATATAATATCAAATAGATTAATATTTATCAAGTAAGTAATTAACATCAATGTTCCACGTGGAACATTTGAAAAAATATTATATTAATAAAAAATGTTGATAGGTTTCACGTGAAACATTTTTTGCAATATTTACATAGTATAAATATTTTATAAAAAATAATGTTATCCACTATGTTCCACGTGGAACATAGAAAAAAATGTAATATAAATATAAATGTTGATAGGTTTCACGTGAAACATGAAATATAATTATAAAAATTATAATAATTTTTAATTAAAATAAAGATCTATATAATATATATAATACATTTATCAACAATGTTCCACGTGGAACATTCATTAAAAAATCTATTATAAAAAAATATATAATAATATACTTTAAACTTTATATATGAAACTTACATCATATAAATATCCTATAAAAATAACGTTATTCACAATGTTCCACGTGGAACATATAAAAAAATAATATAAATAAGAATGTTAATAGGTTTCACGTGAAACATAAATTACAATAATAATATAATTTATAAATTTATTATTAAAAATTTATCAACAAAGTTTCACGTGAAACGTTTTACTAAAATATTATAAAATTTAAAAAGTTAGAGTTTATGCGTGAGACATAAATCTTAAATA
>CAZJQA010000105.1:0-2361 GCA_964548285.1 uncultured Muribaculaceae bacterium | reverse complement strand
TTTCCCTTTATTAGTTGGGTTAGATGGAAAAGAAAAAATGAGTAAATCATTAGACAATTATATTGGAATATCAGATTCGCCATTTGAAAAATTTGAAAAAAGTATGAAAATACCAGATGATACACTAAGGCAATATTTTGAGTTAGCAACAGATTTACCAACTGAAAGAATTAATGAAATTATGAATGGTGATATTAGAGAAGCCCATATGCTATTTGCTAAAGAATTATTAAAAATGTATGATGATGTAAGCGAATTTGAAGAAGTAAAAAATAGATACTTAAAAATTGCTCAAGGTGGAATCCCTCAGGATATTCCTGTATTTGAAATTGAAAGCGAAGAAATTAATATTTGCGATTTGTTAGTACAAGTTGGATTTGCAGCTTCAAAAGGAGAAGCTAAAAGAATGGTTACTGGAAATGGTGTAAAAATCGATTCTATAGCTCAAACAAATATACAAGAAATCATAAGCTTGGAAAAAGAAAAAATTGTTCAATTTGGTAAAAATAGGTTTGTTAAAGTAATAAAAAAATAATTAAATGTAAACAATCGAAAACGACCTAATTTATTAGAATAAAAAAATTAAAGTAATTACCACCATAGTTAATACCTTTGGTGGTAATTACTTTAAAATATATGTAGAGATTTATTATGATTTTATATTTTTTGATTTGTAATTAGTTCATAAATATCAAAATATTTTTGCGATATTTTATCCATTATTTCTTTTGGGATTTTATCGATGTTTTCTTTAGTAATTGGATTATTTTTTACATATTGTTTTAATTCTTCTCTATCAAAATTTGTTTGTGTATTACCAATTTTACAATCTTTGGCAAGCCAAAATCTACTACAATCTGGGGTAAGAAGTTCATCTCCCAAAACCAATTTACCATTTTTATCTAAACCAAATTCCATCTTTGTATCAGCTAATATAATACCTTTTGATAATAAATAATCATATGCATTTTGATAAATCTCAATAGCTTTATTTTTAACTTCATTAGCTATTTCAATACCAACTACTTTTGCAAATTCATCAAATGTAACATTTGTATCTTTACCTCCTAAATCTTTAGTTGTTGGTGTAAATATTGGATAGTTTAGTCTTTGAGATTGTTCTAATCCTGGTTCTAATTTTATACCACAAATATCTTCACCATTTTTATAACAATCCCAGCATGTTCCAGTTATATGTCCTCTAACTATACATTCAAAAGGAAGCATCTTTAATTTTTTTACTAACATACATCTATTTGTAAATTTCTCATCTTGAAAATAATCTGGCATTTTACTAACATCAGTTGTTATCATATGATTTTGAATAATATTAGAATACTTATTAAACCAGAATTCTGCCATTTTATTTAATACTTGGCCTTTATATTTAACTTTAAACGGAAGTGGAATATGCATAGATATTCTGTCTGTTGCCACTAGAACAAGATTGTCATCTACTTCATAAACATCTCTGGCTTTTCCTTCATATATTTTTTTCATTTAATTCACTCCATTCATTTCTCTTAAATATTGTTTGTAACCAATTTTATTTATTTTTTCATTTTTACCTGAAACGACTTTTTCTAATTCTCTTTTATAATTAGATAACTTTTCTTGTATATTTGTATTATTAAGTGCAATTATTTTTGTTGCAAGTATAGCAGCATTTTTAGAACTGTTTATACCAACTGTTGCAACTGGTATTCCTGAAGGCATTTGAACAATTGAATATAGAGAATCCACACCATTAAGACTTTTGGTTTCTATTGGCACACCTATTACAGGAACATCACAGTAAGCAGCAAAAATTCCAGGTAGATGTGCTGCGCCACCAGCACCAGCTATAATAACTTGTATATCTGTACCTTTAATTTCTTTGGCATAACTAATAGCTTCTTCTGGATTTCTATGTACTGATAAAATATTTATTTCATATTTTATATCCATTTTATCAAGAAACTCCATTGCATTTTGCATAATTGGCAAATCAGAATCACTTCCCATTATTATTGAAACTCTAGAAGTATTATTAATCATTTTATATCACCTTCATAATATTTTTTATGCATTATATCATTAATAGGGGATTTCTGCAACTTGAAAGATTAGCGTTAGTTAGTATAAATTTTTAGTAGGGAAATTAAATTATAAGAATTAAAAAGAGATATTTTTAGATTAGAATATTTATATTTTGAACTTTTTAGAAATACTATATACTGAGGAAATAGAAGGAGTTAAACTTCAGAAAGCTATTAAAGAGTATCTGCACTTTTGCATAATTTAATGAAATGTAAAAATAAAGAATAATTGCTTGTAAGTTTGACCTATTGGATTTAAAACTATATGAGAACCAATTATATT
>CAZJQA010000104.1:0-2452 GCA_964548285.1 uncultured Muribaculaceae bacterium | reverse complement strand
TTAATAACGTTAAGTATAGGAGGATGTAGCTTATTTGGAAATGATAAAATATATACTACAGTATACCCTATTACATTTATAACAGATACATTATATAGTAATCACTCAGATATTAGTTCTATATATCCAGATGGAACAAATGTAGATGAATACTCATTATCAGAAAAAGATAAAGATAAATATAGTGATGCAGGAATTTTTATTTATAATGGAACTACTAAAGAGAAAACATTTGCAAAAGAATTAATTAATAAAAATAAGAATTTAAAAGTAATTGATGCTGCTTATGGTCTTAAATATACATATGGCAAAGAAGAATTATGGTTAAGTCCAAGTAATTATTTAATGCTTGCGACTAATGTTAAAAATAGCTTAACTGAACAAAACAATGCTAAATACCAAAATGAAGAAATAGAAAATAATTTTAATGACTTAAAAGAAAAATTATCTAAGATGGATGCTGATATTAGAAATATTGCTAAGAAAGCTCAAAAAAATAATAATAATACTATTGTAGTTTCTTCAAATGTATTTAAATTTTTAGAAGATTATGGAATTAAAGTTATATCTTTGGAGGATTCAAATTTAGAAAATATTAAGAATGAATTTAATAAAGGAACTTATAAATATTTGTTTGTTAAAAATACTGAGACTACTAATGATTTAATTAGTACAATAACTAAGAATACTGATGCTCAAGTGGTAGTTGTAAATATGATGAATACCTTAACTGAAGAAAATCGTAAAAATAATGATAACTACTACTCTTTAATGGATGATTTCATTGGAAATCTAAAAAATGCAATAAATTAATCTAAAAGCATTGAATTATTTAAACATATTTGATATAATTCATTTGTTCTTTAGTTGTCTCCTTAGCTCAGTTGGTAGAGCAACTGACTCTTAATCAGTGGGTCTGGGGTCCGAATCCCCAAGGGGACACCAAATTGATAATATAGCCTTGTTTAAGGCTTTTTTTAATACAAAAAAACTGATATTATATGATATATTATCAGTTTATATAATTAATTATTAGCAATATCCTTTATAGCTTCTGTTGCAGCTATACTACCATCAGCTGTTGCCGTTGTAAGTTGTCTTAATGTTTTTTGCCTAATATCACCAGCAGCATAAATATGTGGTAAATTAGTATGCATGTTTTCATCAGTTACAATATATCCAAATTGATCTAATTCTAATTCATCAATAATATTAGAATTCTCAGGTATTTGCCCTATTGCTTCAAATAATCCATCAACTTCGATCACATTTTTATTTCCTTCATTATCAGTTACTTCTACTGATTCTAAATGATCTTTACCATTTATAGAGGTAATATTACTATTTAATACAAAAGTAATATTATCTTTTTTCTTTAACATTGAAATTGTTTTATCTTCGGCTCTAAAAGTGTCTCTTCTATGAATTAAATATACTTTCTTAGCAATATCAGTTAGATATAATGCATCTTCTAAAGCAGCATTACCACCACCATTTACCGCGACTACCTTATTTTTAAAGAAATTACCATCACATGTTGCACAATAAGATATTCCCTTGCCAATTAATTCTTCTTCGTTTGGTAAATCAAGTTTTCTAGGTTTAACTCCTAATGCAAGAATTATAGCTTTTGTTTTGTATACATTTTTAACAGTTACTACTTCCATCTCTTTGGTATTAATTTCAATTGCTTTTTCATACTTTAATGTTGCCCCTAAAGCCTTAGCTTGTTCTTCTAAATTATTAGCAAAATCCATTCCACTAACATTATAAAGACCTGGATAATTATCAATCTTTAAGGTGCTTATAATTTGTCCACCAAAAGCTTGGGCTTCTAATACTAAAACATTCTTATTTGCTCTTCTAGCATATATAGCCGCGGTTAAACCAGCAGGACCGCCACCAATTACAACAATATCATACATATTCTAATCCTTCATTCCTAGAATTTTTTCTTTATCTACAAGTCCAACACTTCTATTAACCTCTTTACCATCCTTAAAATGAATAATACAAGGAATAGACATAATGCCATAGTTTTGTGATAACTGTGGTTCTAAATCTGTATTTATTTTATATACAACTTCAGTCTTTGCAACTTCATCCATAATAGGACTCATCATCTTACATGGTCCACACCAATCAGCATAAAAATCTACAAATACATCACCCTTAGCATTTATAACTAATTCATTAAATTCTAATTCATTAATATTCTTTACCATTACTTTCTCCTTTACTACATATAAATATTATATAACATTTTATCAATATTTCTATTAAAACTTACTAACCCATGTAATATTTAGTAAATCTATCTTTTAATATATCATGCTCATCCATATACTTCCCATCTTTGTAAAAAAAATGTTTCTTCTCTTTTTTTAGTCGATGATAATCACATATGCTTTCATTAATAATCCTTTTATATTCATAATTATGTAAATATCTT
>CAZJQA010000103.1:0-2492 GCA_964548285.1 uncultured Muribaculaceae bacterium | reverse complement strand
TGAAGAAAAGATAAGAATTGCGATTAATAAAGCTAATGCAACAGTTATGGATTCAAAAAGAATACCTGATCGTGGTATAGATAATATAATCAGATATATTAAATCACTAGATAAAAAAAGAATTTTAGTAGAGGATATTCAAGATATTATTGAAGAAAAATTGATGAGCAAAGGTTATTATGAACTAGCTCGTAATTATATAACATATAGATATTCCAGAGCCATTGCCAGAAAAACTAATACAACAGATGAAATAATATTAGGACAAATAAAAAGAGATTTTAAAGATAATGCAAATATCTTAACCGCGGCTAATGTTAGGGATTTAATATAAAGTTTAATTAGTAATGATTTATCTCGTTGAATATTATTAAAAGAAGATATTATAAGTTCACATGATAAAGGAATTATCTACTTTGGAGGATTAGATTATTATATTGAACCAATGATTAATTATTCTTATATTGATATTGGAGAAATGCTATTAAACGGTTTTGTAATGAATGGAATTAAAGTATCTACTCCTAAGAGTTTAGAAGTCGCGGTTAATCATATGATAAGAATAGTTTTAAATGTTTTAGATAATCAATATGGTAAAGTTGTTTTAAATTTATCTTCATTTGGTAAATATATCAATTTATCACGTGAAAAAATAATTAATTCCATAGATTCACTAAAGATTAAAAGCGTTAAAGATAAAGAAAACTTTATTAATAATAAATTAAAAAAAGAAATCGAATCTTTATGTCAAATGATCATTTATGAGTTTAATACAAGAACTTTAAAAAATGGTAAATCTCTAGGAGTTATCTTTTTATTAGATACCAATAATGAATATAGAGAATTACTAGAGATATTTTATAAAACATTAATAGATGAAAAATCTAAGGGTATCTTATATGAAGATGATAGCTATAGAAAAGTAGTATATCCTAAACTAATATATGTATTAAATGAATATACAGATTATAAGTATTTTAATAAAGTACTAAAAGATAATAATGAACTTTCTTTTGTTAGTGATAATAAATATAAGAGTTTAAAAATAGGGCACTTTAATAAGGGTGAAGTATATTTAAATATGTTAGATATAGCTTTAAATAGTAAAAATATAGAAGATTATTATAAATTAATAGATGAACGATTAATAACTGTTAAAGAAGCTTTAATATGTAAATGTGAATCATTATTAGGTACATATGCAAGTATTTCTCCAATACATTATTTATATGGTGGTATTAGTAGACTTCAAAATGATAGTAAGATTGATTCATTAATAGATAATAACTATTCAAGTTTAACAATTCATATATTAGGATTATATGAATCTATGTGTAATTTAAAATTAAATAACGACGATGTTTTAAATATTATTAAATATCTATATAACAAAGTAAATATAATGGAAAAAGAACTTAATTTAGGTATTCTTTTAGACGGTACATATAATAAAGAAATATCTAGATATTTTATAGATAAATGTCGTTCTATGTATCAATTAGATAGAAAATTAAATAAAGAAGAATATTATAAACCATATATAATATATGAAAAAGATTTATATAAAAGAATATCTAATGATAAGGAGTATGCTAAATATTTTAAAGGTGGTTATATTACTTATATAAAATTAAGTAATAATATTAATTATGAGAAGTTATTAAAATATTGTAAAGATAATAAGGGATATATAGAATTTATTAATAAATAATAAAAATAGTCATATAATTTAATGGTGATTATATGGATGAAATTATTAAAAGACATAAAAAAAGATGTAGTCTTAATAACAATGAAAGAAGTAAAAATATACTAAATAAAATATTACTAAGTATTATATTGATATTAAGTATTATCATTTATAATAAATATAATCCTAGTTTTAAAGATAAAATATTTTCTAATAGTAAAATATTTATGAATATAAATAATTTATATAATAAATACTTAGGAAATGTTTTACCAAGTTTTAAAAAAGATAATACTTTGCTAGTATCAAGTGAAGTAGATAATTATGAAGATTATTTAGATGGAGTAAAAATAAATACTAGTGGGTCAGTAAAAGTGAAAGAAAGCGGCTTACTAGTTTTTTATGGAGATAAAGAAGGATATAATAAGACCGCGATTATTGAGGGCGTTGATGGAGTAGATATTTGGTATGGTAATTTAGATAATATTAATTATAAGATGTATGATTATATTGAGAAAGATAGTATTATAGGCAGTAGTAATGATTATTATTATTTAGTAATTGTAAAGGATAATAACTATATAAAATATGAAGAATATAATAAAACCCTTTAATATAGATAAATCTAGTTATATTTTTATTTTAATATGTTTTTTATGTGGTTATTTTAAATATGTTATTGGATTATATATTATTTTATTTATACACGAATTAGGACATATTTTTTTTATTAAATTATTTAAGTATAAGATTAAATTAATAAGTATTTATCCATATGGAGGAAAGACAATTATCGATAAGG
>CAZJQA010000102.1:0-2561 GCA_964548285.1 uncultured Muribaculaceae bacterium | reverse complement strand
GAATTAATAACTATAAATAATATTGATAATGTTATATATAGTAAAAGGTTATCATTTGTTAGAGATTTAAATAATCAATATATAAATAGTAGTTATATGGATATACTTATGGGTATTGGTAGGACTGATTTTATAAAGAATACTGAGATTGATATTTTTGATATATTTTATTCTATTGGTATAATAGGTGTAATAATATATTTTATTTGGATGATTTATGTTTTAAAAAGATGTAAATTAAATAAGGATACTAAATTTATATATATATTATTATTTATTATTTCTTTGTTTTCTGGACATGTATTAATAAGCCCGATGGTAACAACATATATAGGGGTTTTAGGAAGTAGGTATTTAAATGAAAATATGGACTAAAAATCAATTAGGGAGATTAAGATTCTTTTTGATGATTAACTCTAATTCTCGTAATAGGTATTTGAAGAAACATCATGTTTTTAAAGAAATAGGTGAAAATGTTTTTTTTCAACCTCGTGTTTTACCAAGTGATCCTAAGTTAATAAAGTTTCATAATAATATTGTTGTAACAAGTGGGGTTACATTTGTTAATCATGATGTATTTTATCTTGGATTGAATCATATTGGAAAGGGTAATTTCAATTATGAAAGTGATGCGATTGAAATAATGGATAATGTTTTTATTGGCTGTAATTCAATTATTTTAAGTGGTGTAAGAATAGGACCTAATGTTGTTGTTGGAGCTGGTTCTGTTGTTACTAAAGATGTTCCAAGTGGAGTTGTAGTCGCGGGTAATCCGGCAAGAGTAATAGGGACATTTGAAGATTTTTTAAATAAAAGACGTGATAAAGTTTATTATTTAGATGAAAAAGATGTATGGCGTGATTTTTTGATAAAACATGAGGGAAGTAAAAATGAAAAAATATAAATTGAAGAAAAAAAATATTTTATTAATTTTTATTTTTTTAATTTTTTTCTTTTTATTTATTTATTCTTCTTTTAATATTTATAAATGGTTAATAGATTCAAAAAAGATAGATGAAGAAATAAAAATAATCGAGGATGTTGTTAAACCTGTTGTAGTTGTAGATAATGAACAAACTGAGATTATAAATGAGGAAGTAAAAGAAGAGTCTGATCCATATTGGGATTATATAAAAATGGATATGTTAGATGTTAATTTTGATGACCTTTTAAAAATCAATAATGAAACAAAGGGGTGGATTAGTGTTAATGGAACTAATATTAATTATCCGTTTGTTCAGGCTAGTGATAATGATTATTATTTAACTCATTCCTTTGATAAATCTTATAATGGTGGTGGTTGGGTTTTTCTTGATTACCGTAATAAGATAATGAATAATAAAAATATGATTATTTATGCTCATGGAAGAGAAAACAAAACAATGTTTGGAACTTTAAAAAATATTTTAAATAGTAGTTGGGTTAATAATAAAGATAATTATATTGTGAAATTATCTACTGAAAGTGAAAATACTTTATGGCAAGTTTTTAGTGTATATCGTATACCAAATACTAATGATTATATAAAAACTGAATTTGCAAGTGATGAGTCGTTTGATAAATTTGCTAATATGTTATTAGATAGAAGTAATTTTGATTTTAATACATCTATTGATAAGAATGATCAAATATTAACTTTATCTACTTGTTATAATGATTATGAAAAGGTAGTATTGCATGCTAAATTAATAAAGAAAATGACAAAGTAAGGAGACTATATGATAGAAGTTAAGAATGTAACAAAAGAGTTTAGTAAAATAACTAAAGATAAAGAAAAGATTACTTTTAAGGCTGATGATAATATTAGTTTAGAAGTTCATGAAGGAGAAATATTAGGAATACTTGGTCCAAATGGAGCTGGTAAAACAACACTTTTGAGAATGATTTCGGGGTTAATGAAACCTACTGATGGAACTGTAAAAATAGATGATTTAAGTTATAAAGATAGAGATATTGATATTAAACAAAGAATTTCATTTTTAAGTAGTAATACGTTGGTATATAAGAATATGACACCATATGAGTTAATGGAAATGTGTGGTAATTATTATAATATGAGTAAAGAAGATATTAAAACACGTATTAAAGAGATTGCTGAATTTTTAAAAATTAATGATTTTATAAATGTTAGAATAGAAAATTTATCAACAGGACAAGTACAACGTACTAATATTGCTCGTTGTATTATTCATGATCCAAAGTATTATATATTAGATGAAGCTACTAGTGGATTAGATATTATTTTAAGTGAAATAATATTAAATTATATAAAGAAAGAAAAAAGGAAAGGTACCGGAATAATATATTCTACACATTATATGGAAGAAGCAGAAAATATATGTGATCGTGTTATTCTGATATATAAAGGAAAGGTAATAATGGAAGGTACACCAGATAGTATTAATAAAAAAACTAATTCTACTAATCTACGTGAATCATTCTTTAAATTAATAGGTGAACAATATGAATAAAGCTATACTAACTACTCTTAAAAAAGAATTAAAAACAATTTTAAGAGATAAAAGAAGTTTAGTAATGATGTTATTAACTCCTCTTATGAT
>CAZJQA010000101.1:1081-2595 GCA_964548285.1 uncultured Muribaculaceae bacterium | reverse complement strand
ACTCTAGTTTTTTTATGGTGTGAAACTTTTTGAATAAAAAAGTACAAAAAAGTTTCACACTAGCTAAATATGTGTTATAATTATTAAGAGGTGTTACCATGAATGATCAAATGAAAATATTAGAATTATTAAACCAAAAACAAGTTAAACAATATGAATTAGAAAAATTAGTATATGGATCAATTGAAGTTAGAGATAAAGATAATAAAAAATATATTTATACACATACAAAAGAAGATGGACTATCATTAACTAAATATATAGGAGAATATACGGAAGAATTACATAATTTAATTTTAAATAATAATATTAAAGCAAAGGCAATAAAAAAAGAAATTAGAAGAATTGAAAAAGAACTTAAAGAGTTGAATTATGTTGATGAGGATTTAACCAAAGAAGTTAGTATGAATATTGATTTTGCTAAAAAACATTTAGCAGATACAATTTATAAACAAGCCATACTTGAAGGAGTTGCAACAACTTTAACTGATACAAAAAATTTAATTGAAGGTGGTAAAGTAAATAATATGTCTTATGAAGACATATTAAAAATTGTTAATTTAAAACATTCATGGGAATTTATACTTAATAAAAATGTTATCTTAACACCTACAAATTATTCGATTTTATGTACTATAAATAAATTAGTTGAAGAGAGTTTTTATTACAATGCTGGTAATTTAAGAAGTGTTTCTGTTAAAATTGGAGGAACATCTTGGACTCCAGATTTTCCTATTGAGTCAGATATTAAAGATGATATATATAATATAATAAGTAAAAATATAGATGATGTTGATAAAGCTATTGAATTATTATTATATGTTGTAAGAAAACAAATGTTTATTGATGGAAATAAAAGAACATCAGTAATATTTGCTAATCATTATTTAATTTCTAAGGGAAAAGGTTTAATAGTTATTCCAACTGAGAAAGTTGATAAATATAAGAAATTATTAATAGAATTTTATGAATCAAATGATAATAGAAAAATATTTAAATTTATTAAAGAAGAATGTTATTTAAAGATGAAATAATAAAGAAAAAGATCAAGTGTCTTTTTCTTTATTATTTCTAATACTAAGTATTATAGCTATAGATATCATATTAGTTATTAAACTTGATCCTCCATAAGAGATAAATGGTAATGTTACACCTGTTACAGGTATTAAACCAATTACAACCGAGATATTTAAAATAGCTTGTAAAGTTATTAAAGATGTTAATCCAAAAGATAAATATTTATTAAATAAATTAGATGATTGAAGACTTGTTTTAATACCCTTATAAAATATTAAAAGATATAATATACTTACTATTAAGATACCAAGAAAGCCAAACTCTTCACTTATTATTGAAAAGATAAAATCTGTTTGAGGTTCCGGTAAATAAAAGTTTTTTTGTCTTCCATGTAAGAATCCCTCACCAAGTAATCCTCCTGGACCAATCGCATATAAAGATTGAATTATTTGAAATCCACTACCTAAAGGATCACTAAAAGGATCTATAAAAGCAGT
>CAZJQA010000101.1:0-1071 GCA_964548285.1 uncultured Muribaculaceae bacterium | reverse complement strand
ATGGGGCAATAATTATTAATACTGATATTAATACTAATAAAACTATAAAAGAATATATAAAGAATTTTATATTAAGACCACTTATAAATATTAAAGATATTATACTTAGGACAATAATCATTACTGTTCCAAAATCAGGTTCTAACATTATAAGTAATAATATAATACTAACAAATGATAATAAGATTATAATATTTTTAATATTTATTTTATTCTTTTCAAGATATTTAGATATATATATTAATAGACTTATTTTAGATAATTCACTTGGTTGAAAACTAAATGGCCCTATTATAAACCAACTTGTAGAACCATTTCTAGTTTTACCAAATATAAGAACTAATATTAATAATATAATACTAATAAATATATATAAATTAGATTGTCTTTTTAAAGTAGATGGTTTTATTTTAGTTATAAAATATGTTAATATTAAACTTATAATAAAAAAGATAGATTGATTAATCATATATTTATATGGATTATTAAATTTATAGTTAGCCCATATATTACTTGATGAATAGACCATTATTATTCCAAAGATAGTTAAAATAATAACATATATTAATAAACTATAATCTTTTTTCATACTTAAATATATGAAAAATATATAAATTTAATGTAAATATATGAAGTTATAATTAAATATATCTTAAAATATAGTATAATAAAGAGTGTGTAAATATGAAAGTTATATTAAGTGCTGGGGGAACAATGGGACATATTAATCCAGTATTAGCTATATTAGATGAAATAAAAAAACATGAAAATGTTGAAGTCCTTTATATAGGCACTACCAATCGTATGGAAAAAGATATAATACCTAATTTAAATATTAAATATGACGGAATAGAAATATATGGATTATCTAAAAATATTATAAGAGATATAAAAAATGTTTATTTAATTCATAAAGGTATTAAAAGATGTCTAAAAATCATGAAAGAATTTAAACCAGATATAGTAATAGCGTCTGGTGGTTATGTTACATTTCCTGTTGTGTATGCAGCATCTAAATTACATATTAAGACATTTATTCATGAACAAAATAGTATACCAGGAAAAGCTAAT
>CAZJQA010000100.1:0-2602 GCA_964548285.1 uncultured Muribaculaceae bacterium | reverse complement strand
GTATTATATTGTTCCTCCGATAACTGATCCTGGATATATAGATATAATCATTGAAAGTTATATCTTTATATTCTTTAATTAAACTAAGAACTAATATTGCAAGTATTCCAAATTCAACAAAATGAGCTAACTTTCTAATAACAAATATCCAAAACGGTGTATTTAAATCAACTTTTATAATATTAGATATAAATAATAATAAAGTATTTGATTCATTTAATGAATCGCTACCCTTTTCATTTGACAGGAAAAAGATTATGGTCATCCATAGGATAACCACAATCCACTTAATTAGTTTCTTCATTTACCGTTCCAAGCACTTGATCTAGTTTATTAACAGCTTCATTTACTGTATTAAAATCTGGATTCATAACATAAAGATTTAAATTAGGATAACTATAAGTAGGTAACATCGCTCCACTTCCTGTAACATTGTAACTAGAAACTTTCCATGAAGACATATCATCAATTTGCATTTTAACTAAACCCATAATATCATCTGTAGTTAATGATGTTTCAAAAGTTCCATCTAAGGCATTTAAAATATCATTATATTTATATATTAAAGTACTACTTGTAACCTTATCTATTATCTTTTCTATTAATTGTTCTTGATTTTCTCCACGATGTCTATCTCCTGTATTATAAGCATGTCTTTCTCTTGCAAACGCAAGGGCACATTTACCATCAAGTTCATTTAAGCCTGGTTTAATTACACATGATGTGTTAGTCCAACATGTAAATGAATAATCAACATCAGAATTTACTGTTATTCCACCAATCGCATCTACTAAATTTGTTACTGAATTAAAGTTAACTCTTACGTAATATGGAATATCTATCTCAAGTAAATCTTCAATTGTTTGCATTGTTAAATTTACGCCACCAATAGTTCCAGTATGTGTTAATTTATCATTAATACCGATACCATGAATTGGAACATAATAATCTCTTGGAATATGAACCATTAGTAATTCTTTAGTTTTAGGATTAATGGCCATGACAATATTAACATCAGATAAACTTCTTGATGGTAAAGTTCCACTTCTTGTATCAATACCACTTAAATAAACAACAAATGGTTCTTTAGTTATATTTAAATTATTGTCTATTGTATTAACTTCTGTTTTAATTTCAACAGTATCAATTATTCTAACACTCTTTTCATAATTTTCATCAGTTTCAACCATTGCATCGTAATTACCTGAGTTAACCATTATAATACGTTCATTATTATCCTTAACACTTTCTAATAATTCAATCATATTATTATCATATAAAATATTAACAGCAACTTTTTTCTTTAATATTTCTTCTACTTTTTCAAAGTCATCTAAATCTTTAAATGTATAGACGTCTTTATTTTCTATATCTGATATAGAGTAATAACTAGAGTTTTTATTAACTACAATATTATAAATATTAGTTTCATACTTTAATCCTAAATTATTTCTTAAAAAAGATATGGTATCATTAATTTTAATTATTGCTAGTGTTTCAATTGTCATAAATACAAATGTCAATAAATCAATAACAATTAATACTCCTACTTTAGTGTTCTTTTTTAAAACAATTATTCCATGTAAGGATATTAAAACAACAAATACACATAATATTAAGCCAAAATATTTCATTGGTAATACATTTGCATCGTATATAAAATAGCCAAGTATAGCCATAAAAACTAAGGATACTAACCATAAAAATTTACTAAATTTTACTAAAGCTATATTCTTTCTTTTCTTATTATCTTTCTTCTTCATAAAACTTCCTATCTATTCTAACTTTTCTTTTAAAATGAAACTCTAAGTTCACCCTTTTTATACTTATTATTTATTAGTTAAATTTATATATCTTTCTAGCTATATTATAGCCTAATACTACTACTCCACGTGGAAGTCTTGTTATACCTGATAAAGACATATTACAATATCTATACATATGAGGATTCTTTTCTTTTAAATACTTCCATATATCTTTAATTTTCTTTTTACTTTCAGATGTGTTTTCAACTTGTAATAATGATGTTGTTACTGTCATCATTATATCTATATAATGTACTAAATACTTAGATAAGTGTCTATTTTTTTCCCAATAAATGTATGGATCAAAGAAATCAATCATTAATTTTGTTACTCTTATTTGTTGATCAATTCTTTTAATCATAATACTTTGATTGACTGATTGATCATCTCTACCAATAAAATAACGATATAAATTAGTATTTAAATAATACATTTTCTTAACATGTGGTAATGGATAATATACATAGATATTATCTACATAAAAAGTGTGTTCTGGTAACTTTAAACCGCATTTTTTAAGAACTTCTGTTCTATATATAACTGAGTGCATTAATAAATAGGCATCTTTTTTAAATTTACCTACTTCATTCCAAGTAAATATCTTATTCTCAGGTAGTGTTTTTTTATAATTAACTACTTTAGAATCACCTAATTTTTCATATACATAATTAGTTATTAATAAATCAATATCTTTCTTTTCTGTATGTAATTTTTTTAATAAACTAACTACTTCTTTTAATGCATGAACATCTACCCAATCATCTGAATCTATTACTTTATAATATAATCCTGAGGCA
>CAZJQA010000099.1:0-2693 GCA_964548285.1 uncultured Muribaculaceae bacterium | reverse complement strand
TAGCTTCTTTAATAGTCATTGAACCACTCCTTTACAAATTACTATTTATCTATCAGTTCAATTATACCACAATTCAAGGCATATTTTTCACTAACTTAAAGCATCGGAATATTACTATTTTCCGATTTCTTATTTTTAAAGTTTTTATAAGTATTTTATTTTTATAAAATTTGTTGTACAATTAATTTATCAAAAGAAAACATTTTGACTTATTTTGAAATTAAAACGCTCCATATTGAATTTTAGTCGAACTTTTAAGTTCGATTTTTTCTTTATAAGAATATGGAAATATTAATAATATATGTTAAAAGTTTAGATCTAAATATACATAGTTGTCCATGTTGTAGGATAAATTGTTTTCTTCATTTAATTTCTTTAGAATGTCTGCGATGAATTGCATAGAATATCTTGTCCTATCTTCTCAATATATAATTGACAACCTGCTTGTAACATTCATAAAACTTCTCGCTATTTTTTTAGTTTTAAAGCCTAATTCTATTTATTTTTCTTCATTAGATTATTGAGTGAACCTTGTACTTCTTTATATTTATTTAATCTATTTCATAAGCATATATTGAAAACAAATAAATATTGATATATACTATTTTCATAAATAAAATTTAGATGCTAAATTAGCTCAGTTGGTAGAGCAACGCCCTCGTAACGCGTAGGTCACCGGTTCGAATCCAGTATTTAGCACCAGTATTGCATTATTCGAACTTTTATAGTTCTTTTTTATTATTTGTTTTTAATATTGGTGTGTTATAATATTTTGCAGTTATGTTGGTGGTTTTATGCAAGACAATAAATATTTTTATGATAGTATTCCATTGTCCAAATATTGTAAAGATAATAATATTAATATAAATACTATTCGATCTAGAATTTGGAAACTTAAAAGTAATAAAAAGTAATAATAACGTAAAAATAATTAAGAAAAGTAAAAAAAGGAAAACTTAATTTTCCTTTTTTTCATTATCATCTTTAGTAATTATATTTTCTTGTAATACTTTGTTAGTTGTTATATCATGCTGTACTATTTCTTCCTTAGGATCCTTTTTACGACTCATAATAATTATTATTAAAATCAATATAAACAATACACCTGCTGCTATACCTATTTGATAAAAGAAATTACTATCAAAATTAAAACTTGTTTTTTTAGTTTCTGTATTTTCTGTATTAGTGTTATTCTCTACATTTTCTTCATTTTTATTCTCTTCTTCATTAGAATAAACATTATTATTGGCAGATACACTTATTCCGTTTACATATAACTTATGACCATTTAAATAAATATTAGAATTATCACTCTTATTATTATTTAATGATGTAATATAAGAATCATCTTCCAATATCCATACAGAATTATTATCTAATGATATATTTATATTTTGTGATTGATTATCTTTATTTATATAACCATGTAATTCGCTATTACTATTAATAGACATATCTAACGAAGAGATATTATCAATTATAATATTTCCATTAACCTTTTGATTAGTTAATTTAATCTCAACATTTCCACCATTATTATTAGCATTACCCCATTTAGCTGCCTCTGCTCTTAAAAAGGCACCATCATTATTTGTAAATACATTATTTGTTAGTTCAATTTTTGCAGATGTATTAGTAACATAAAATGTATCTCCTTTATTAGTTATTATATCTGAATTATTCGCAATAAATGTTGATTCCCCTACAGTTGCATCTCCACTCATAGATTGGTATAAGAATATATTTTTGTAAGTTTCTGAATTACCATTTAACGTATTATTTGTGTCTGTAAGCGATACATTTTCTAGTGTTACTGAATTATTTCCTTCAACAACTACTCCTTCACTTGACTCAGATATTAGTTTTGAATCTTTAACCTCAATATTAGCAGTTGAATATATTGCGGGACTACCAACTCCAGATGTCTTGTATGTTCCTGAGGAAACTTGTATTTTACCACCACCGCGGTCACTTCTTATTGAAGCACTTGAATTTCCTGAAGTTTCAACATTAAGATTTTTAGCATTTATAATTCCGCCTCCAGCGACCATTATTCCACCTGAATTATCGTTCGATGTTTTTATATTTAACTCATTTGCTTCAACAATACCTGTACCATAAACGAACAATCCATTGCTATGTTTTCCTGATGTTAAAATATTTCCACCATTTAATGTTAATGTTGCAGAGTTATATACTAAAATTCCAGCATTTGTTCCATAAAAATCTGATGTTTCACCCTCTTCATCACCATTTTTAGTAACATAAATATTACTAATAATACTTGAGCCACCGGATACTAATAAGGCATTTTCTCCACCTGTCAAACTTGAATATTTTTTATCACTTAAAGTTTGACTATCTGTTATGATTGTATTTCCATTATAACTAATATCACTTTCATTATCTCTTCTAAAGTCTTCCGCATATGTGTTAATTGGCATACCTAATATGCTTAATGTACAAATAATTATAATAATATTAATAAATTTATTTTTCATCTAATCACACCCTTTTATTGTAAAAATTATAGCACTTATAATAAACTTAGTAAATTAAAAGACTATAATTTTAATTTATTTATAAATAACAAAGATATTTATATTTTTCTTTCATTTTAATATTAACTATATTATAATTAATACATGCAGGTATCCCGAGTTTTGCAGTTGACTGACTTTAAAATGTGCTTG
>CAZJQA010000098.1:1104-2832 GCA_964548285.1 uncultured Muribaculaceae bacterium | reverse complement strand
TCCTCATATGAGAAAAAGTTGTGTAATCACTCAACTATTGCTCCAAATTTAAAATATTCGAACTTTTATGGTTCGTTTTTTTTATTAAGTTCTTTTAATACTCTTCTAATTTCATATAAACTAAAGAAATAATTTTCTCTTGTAATAAAAGACATTATCATAGATTAATGATATAAGATGTGTGTTTTAAAGCATAAAACTTGAAATATTATTAATAATATGCTATTATTTATGAATACGTGAAAGGGGTGTTGTTATGATAGATGAATTAACAGAACTTGGAAATGGCAAATATCTAGAAAGTAGATATTATGAATATATAAAAAAATATAATAATGCAAATTTTATTATGATAGATTTTTCTAATTTTAAAAAAATAAATGATACATATGGTCATGATGTTGGAGATAAATGTTTAAAAACATTTGCTAATAAATTAAAAATCTTTTTTAAAAAATCTATTTTAATAAGATTACATGGTGATGAATTTGCTGTTGTAACATATCGAAGTGAAGAAGAAATTAAAAAGTTGCTTGATTTAATTGATTTAAATATCAATGTTGAAGTTGAATCAGGTTTATTACCACTTAAATTTGGTTTTAATGCAGGATCAACAAAAGTAAGTGAAGATTTAGCCAATACTCAAGCTAAAGCTGATTATATGATGTATTATGCTAAAAAGAATAAGAATAAATATCAAGTATATGATAGTGAAATATTTCAAAAAAAATTAAATGAAGAATTATTTTTAGATGACTTTGGGAAAAAGATAAATACTGAAGACTTTTCATATTATGGACGTAATTTGTATGATATTAATGATGAAAAAACTAAATTTATACAAGTGTATACTAAAGATTTAGAAGGACATAATATTTTAAGTGGATTATCATATGCTACTCTTAGAAAAAATTCTCAAATTGCTAAGTTTGATATGTTCAATCTTCAAAATTTAATTGGAAAAATATGTATGATTGAAAATGATAATAGATTTATAATAAATGTTGATTATAAATCATTATTATCTATTAAAAGTTTAGTTGAATTTTTAGAACATATAAAAGTAAGTACAATAAATGGTATTAGCAATATAATATTATCCATTGATGTATCTGGTATTGAATCAAATGAATATCCAATAACCATTGAATTAATTAATTTATTAAATAAATTAGGATTTAGCATTAAATTAGACAAGTTAGATAATAGTATCGCTGATTCATTACTTGAAGAGACTAGTCCTGATTATATAAAAGTATCTACAAATAGTTGGAAATCAATTATTAATAATAGAAAAAAAGAAGAATTATTAAAATTAAAGTTAAAGATGTATGCTTTAATGGGAAATGATACATCAGTTATCTTTGAACAAATTGAAACTGAAGAGGAATTAAAAAGATTAAAAGATATATCACCAGATAATACAACTTTATATTCAGGTAATTATTATTCTAGAGAAAGAAAATTGGAATTATATTAAGATAGATTTGATTAAGCGTATATATACGCTTAATATGTAAAAAGCATCGAACTAGAAATAGTTCGATTTTTTAATCAAATAAAATAGGACAAGAGATAGTAGAAGAATAGTTTCTATTACTAAAGTCTTGTTAAATGACCTTAAAATGCTCTATGAGCAAGATAAAAGAGAATACTATGGTTTTAATGATGATTTTTTTGTGGTTTCTGATGCTAAACATATAGCTGATTCTAATATTTATCTTAGAA
>CAZJQA010000098.1:0-1094 GCA_964548285.1 uncultured Muribaculaceae bacterium | reverse complement strand
CATATTGCAGACCCTACTCTATACTTATATCGCTCCAAAATGGCTGATAAGGCTAAATTTAAGCGAATTAGGATCCATGACTTCAGACATTCGTGTGCATCTCTTTTAACCAATAACGGAGCTAATGTTACATCAGTTGCCAAATATTTAGGACATACAAAAATCGAGGAAACACTAAATACATATTCACATATGTTAAGTACTGCCCTCGACTCTGTTGTTTCTGTTATAGATAGTTTAGAAGATGACTAAGCTTTTTTATTTAAAAAGCCTCCAAATGGAGGCGCACTTAAAAAGTGAAAAACCACATAAATGTGCACTAATTAAATGTACTATTATTATATTCAAATACGATTATTTTATTCATATATAAAGCAAAAACTAGCTTACGCTAGTCTTTGAAACACAACTTCCATATATGTAAAAACATACATGCATTAATTAAATGTAATTTAATTATATAGATATTTAGATCTTTTGTCAATTTATAAAAAATTTTTAATAATTATTTAAATAAATAATATTTCGATATTGCTTTCTTTATTTCAGTATAATCTTTCTTTGTTATTATTGCTAGTTTATCCTTTGCAAAATAAGGTGCAAGAATTCTTTTTAAATAATCTTTGCCTCCATCAATTGCTACTGCTCCACAAGAACATCTTTTATAATCATTTGTACTTTTCGATTCTATAATATCTCCGCATTTTTACATTTGATTTTATTACTAATTATTTCTTCTTTCTTTTCCATAAGTCATATTCTCATAATGTATTATATCATGATCTTATACTAATTATATCCTACCGTTTGCGGTATAATACCATTACAACCATACGGATGAAATCTATATTGTCCGTATCACTGTAAAAAAATCCATTGAGAATTTTTGCCACTTTCGGTATTTTTTCTCAATGAACTACTCTTAAATCAAATTTTTTTGTACCTAAAAATGTACCTAAAATTATTTTAGCAATACTGATGCCTCGCAAACCCTTATAAAATTGGCATAAAAAATGAGAGCACGGTTAAATGCTCTCTTCAGGGGGCTCGCCCAGATAATAGTTATATGTGTTAATTCCTTTTAAAAACGGCCT
>CAZJQA010000097.1:2034-2833 GCA_964548285.1 uncultured Muribaculaceae bacterium | reverse complement strand
TCTTGGAATTGGGCAAAGGCTTCTGCTTCGAACAAAAACAGAAGCGCATGATTATCGATGATGAATATTATTTTGCCGATCTCATATTCTATCACAGAATCCTACATTGCAGCATTATCGTGGAATTAAAGAATGATGAGTTCAAACACGAATACCTTGGCCAACTCAACGCCTACGTTTCCTATTACAAAGAGAACGAGATGCACCCAGGTGACAATCCTCCCATCGGCATTTTGCTCTGTACTCGCAAAGGCAAGAAGATGGTAGAATACGCTATAGCAGGTATGGACAACCAACTTTTCGTTTCCACCTATATGCTTCAGCTGCCAGATAAGGCAACGCTTGAGAAGTTCTTGTTGGAAGAAATAGGAAAGGAGGACTAACATGCAAGTTGTTATATTCACGAACGGTTCCACTAAGAACGGAACCGTTCGTATGGGCGATTACCTTGTAGCAATCAAAAATTGGTCGTACCTTTGCACAATATAAAACTTATTACTTGTTAATATCTCTTTTAGCATATTATTACCTGGTTATTACATTATAATACAAAAAAATAAGCAAATCAATATGCTTATTTTTTAATTTACTTTAATATCTCCTGCATCTGTTCTAATGTTTAATTCAATATCACTTTTACGGTTACTATTATTTAT
The DNA here is from genome assembly GCA_964548285.1 of uncultured Muribaculaceae bacterium. GTDB lineage: Bacteria > Bacillota_I > Bacilli_A > RF39 > UBA660 > Ventrenecus. The sequence continues at coordinate 2,177 of CAZJQA010000097.1, read as the reverse complement.
TTTTACATCACCAACGTCTGCTTTAGCATCTATGTAAATATCGTTTGTAGATTTAATCTTAATATCTCCGGCATCTGCTTTAATTTTCGAATTTTTTGTAATATTTAATTCATCAATTTTAATATCTCCGGCATCAGTTGTAA
>CAZJQA010000097.1:0-2024 GCA_964548285.1 uncultured Muribaculaceae bacterium | reverse complement strand
GGTTCTATATAAACCTGATAAGGAAAAGAAGTTATCTTTATAATATTACCTATTTTATTAATATCGATATCTCCAGCATCTACTTTTATTTTAGCATTTTTAATACTATCAATATCAATATCTCCGGCATCTGTAATAACATCTAATACCAAATTGTCAAATTTTCCTATTTTAATATCTCCAGAATCATCTTTAATTTTAACTTTATTCATATAATTTTCAGGCAAATATAATTCTATTTTATCTATCTTAGTATTAATACATATTCCTCTACATCTTTTAGAATTAGATTTAATTACTAATTTATTACTTTCAACATTAACTGTAGTTCTATTTTGTTCACTATAAACAATTACTTTTATATTATTATCTGTATTTTCAATTATATGAACATCTGCCATTTGACTTTCTATATCAATATCCATAATCTCATATGTTTCTTCTAATATTTTATTTTTACTAACATTATGACCAAATCTAAATCTAAAACTTCCATTCATCATTTTAATCATAAAAAATACAAGTGATATGATAAGACATATTAGTATAATTATTAATCCTATTATTAATCCTTTATTCTTCATATTAATTCTCCTTTAACATCAATATTAATTTTACAATTTCCATAACTAAAGCATAAATAATCCATATTATCCATGTTATATGCCATGCCATAGTTAAGAAACTAACTAATAAATAAACAACTAATGTAATAATAGATACAATTTCATCTATTTTTTTAATAATTGGATTTTCCTCTTCTTCAGTTTTTTCCTTCTTATAAACAATACATGAATATATAATTATACATGTAGCAACACCACAAATAAGTAAGAATATGGCAGAACTTATAACTGGATCAAATTTCAAAGCAGCAACACTTGTCATAATCCAAGCTAAAGCAATAAAGTATAAAAATATACTAAATACTATACCACCTATTCTTTTATGAGATTTTTCTTCCTCAGACATTGAATAAGTATTTACTTTTTCTTCAGTTGCTTCTTTATTTCCTGTTAATAATTCATCTGTAGATATTTCAAATAATTCACAAATAGGAATTATTTTATCAAAATCAGGAGTACTTGAATCAGTTTCCCATTTTGAAATTGTTTGTCTTGAAACATTTAATTTATCAGCTACTTCTTCTTGTGATAAATGTTTCGATTTTCTTAATTCTAATAATCTTTCTCCTAAACTCATTTTTTTCACCTCGACTAAAATTATATTATTTCTTTCAGTTGCGTTCTACCAATTCTACTTGGAAATTTGTCAACCAGTCTTAACATTTTACTATTCTTTTAATATTATAATATTAAATTGCTACTAAAGTAAACATTTTTTACCATTTTATTTACTTTTATTTGTTTTTAACGTATACTTTTAATAGTAAGGAGAATAGAAATGAAAAAAATAATATCAATTTTAATAATAACATTTTTTATAACTGGATGTGTTAAATTTAATGCATCAATGAAAATCAATAAAAACAAAAGCATGGATTATGAACTAATACTAGCATTTGACAAATCACTTATAGATCAAACGAATGCAAATTTTAATGAGGATTCTATTAAAACTGCGGAAAATAATGGATTTAAAGTTACAGAATATAATAATGATTCAATGAGTGGATATAAATTCATTAAGCATTTTAATAATATTGATTCTGTTAGTACTACAGAAAATATTGTAGGAAGCTTAGATGTTGACAGCAACGAAAAATATATATTTACTGTAAAAAAAGGGTTTTTAAAAAATACATATAAAGCAAATCTTACATCAAATAATACTGATTTAAATGGTCTAGATCCTAGTTCATTAAATCAAACAAGTGATTTAAATAATAATTCTACAACTGATTCATTAGACATAAATAATATTGATTATAGCTCAATGTCAAATATGGATGTCAAATTTGAAGTAACTCTTCCATATAAAGCAGTTAGTTCAAATGCTACTTATGTAAATGATAAAACATTAACTTGGGATTTACTTACATTAAAAGATAAATCAATAGAATT
>CAZJQA010000096.1:0-2886 GCA_964548285.1 uncultured Muribaculaceae bacterium | reverse complement strand
CAAAATCATTTTGTTAAACCTACTAATTCAGTTTTAGAAATAATGTGTTCATTACCAGATATTATTGTTGATAATGAAGAAGACTTTAAAAAATTGATTGATTATTTATATAAATTATTTTGGGAAAGCAATTCACGTGGATATGCAAAAAATAATGAATTAGATTTTATAAATAATATTAGAAGATATTATTATCATGATTTGCAACATGGAAAAGATTCTGATGTAAAAAAGAAATTTAAGCTTGTAAAGGATTTTTTCAAAGAATCAACAGTAAAGAGTATCCCAACAACCGCTAAAGAATGGCAAAGCATACAAGAGCACATTTATGACTTGTTAATTGATTATCAGTACTCTTATAAAACACTTTTTTTTCCATAAAGTCATCACCTGTATTTATTATATCATATTTTTCCTTTTCTTCCATATGGATTATGAACTCTATTATCTTCATATTTAAAAGTATGAATGTCTAGAATATCATATCTAAATCTAATAATTATATTTCTATCTTTATCTGCTTCAATTCTTTCTATTAAAGTAAATAATAAATCTTTATTAGGGTTGTTTAAGTTTAACAACCTTTTTATTTTGTTTATATAATTTGGTAATTTATCAGTACTATGTTTTCTTTTTTCTATTTCTATATTAATATCTTCTAATTGTGTATTTAAACTCTTTAATTTAGCTTCATATGGTTTAGATAGTAATTTATATTGATCAGGTGTAATATTACCTTCTAAACGGTCTTTATATATGATTTGGATAGTTTCTAATAATTTGTTTTGTTCTTTAATGATATCTTCTTTTCTTTTTTTATAATCATTAGAATTATTCTTAGTTCTTTTAATAACTTCTTCATTTAATTCTTTTATATCTAAATCTTGAAATAAATTAGATAATAGTTTTTTAATTTCTTTTAAAACTAATTCTTCAAAATAATCATAAGCAAAGAAGTGAGATGTACATAATTTTCTAACAGGATCTCTAGCATATTTATTACAATTAATACACCAGTAGTCTTGTTTCTTTCTATAAAGTACTCCTAATCGATTACCACATTCATGACAAAACAATAATCCTTCTAATAATCTTTCAGGTCTTTTTCTTTTAGAATAAGATCTATTTTTATTTTTAGTTTTTTTATTTATTATCATAAATGTATTTTTATCTACTAATGGTTCATGAGTATCTTCTACTATAATCCATAAACTTTCATCCAAGGTCACTTTCTTTTTAGATTTATAACTTATATTCGTTTGAGTGTGCTGTACCATATCTCCAGTATACATTCTATTTTGTAATATATTATGAACAGCATGTATTGTCCATTTATTCTTTTCTATAACTCTACTAGATGTAGGTAAGTTTTTATATGCTGCTGGAGTAGGTGCTCCCATATTCGTAAGTCTAGTTGCTATTTCACTAATACCTATGTTATTAGCTCTCCATTCAAATATAAGTTTTACATATTTAGAAACTTTAGGATCAGGTATTAAATGTCCTTTATCATTTGGATCTCTCATATATCCATAACAAGGTTTACTACCTATAAATTTACCATCTTTTCTTTTTGAATCTAATACATTTCTAATCTTTAAAGAGTTTTGTTTACTATAATAATCATTACATGCAATTATGAAAGTAGAGGAGTCATTACTAGCTTGATTTTTCATACTATCATAATTTTCAACAATAGATATAAATCTCACTTTATTCTCAGGAAAATATGTTTCTATATAATAACCAGTCATTACATGATCTCTACCTAATCTTGATAAGTCTTTAACGATTACTAAATTAATTTTTTTATCTTTTATATCTTCTATCATTTTAGTAAATCCAGGTCTATCAAAATTAGTACCAGAATAACCATCATCAACATATTCTCCAACTAGATTAAATCCATTATTTTTACAATAGGTACGGAGTATATCTTTTTGATTCGTTACACTTTCACTATCTGATTCGTACTTTTTATCTTTATCTTCTTGTGAAAGTCTGATATAAATACCAGCATTATAATCTAAGTTTGATAAGTAACTATAATTCATATTTTACCTCCTTTTCTTGTTACTTATCTCCCATAAGACAGTAACAGTATATTAGATTCAAAAAAGAACCGCAAATGTGCGATTTAGTTTTTCGTAGTTATTTGTTTTATTAAGTAATTAATAATTATTTCTTTAAATAATTCTTTCTTTTCTTTTTTCATATTTAACTTTATGATTGGCATTGGTGTGTTATTCATTTGTAACACCTACAATCTCATCTATTAATCTTTGTAATTCTTCTTGTTCTTCTTTAGTAGCTTCAACTTTTTCTATTTTCTTTCCATTCCAATAACCATCTTGATATAAAGGTGGTTCTTTACTTATTTCAATTCCATTTATTTCAAGTACATGTATATAGTTTTGTCTATGACCTTTCTTATCCACATATCCCTTAGGGATACCTCGTACATAAACATCTTTTCCAACTTTTAAATTAATTTTATTAGAATATTCTATATACATTCTTGCACTAAAAAAGGATAAGTTAACCTTATCCTTTACCTTACTATCTTTATATGGTTCTTTTTGACATATATCAAACCATATATAATCTTTATCAACCTTATTTCTAATACTAGAAATAGTACCATGATATTTAATATAATCAACCATATCTTTCATACAAACCTCCTACCTTTCACTAAGGCCTTTCTATTATCTATTTAACTTTTATATTTAATTTATTTATTTTGTTAGAATAATAATTCAATCTAGATAGATTAAATATTCTAATTACCTAGAATATTATTACTAACATATATCTTTCTTTTAAAACTTCTAGGATTACTAATCGTTATATAATTATGATCTAATAAACACTTAATTAACTTAC
>CAZJQA010000095.1:0-2920 GCA_964548285.1 uncultured Muribaculaceae bacterium | reverse complement strand
TTGTATGTTATTATTTCATTATTTCTTAATCATCCTCCTTCATTTTGTTTTTTCTAATATAACTACAGTTTCAACATGTTTGGTATAACTAAACATATCATATAAAGTTACTTTTTTTACATCATAGTTATCTAGTAATTTTAAATCTCTTACTAAAGTTAGAGGATTACATGATATATATATTATTAAATCACATTTAAGCTTATTTAATGTTTTAATAACATTTTTATTAAGGCCACTTCGAGGTGGATCTACAACAACTTTATTTGGTTTAATATCAACGTTATTTATAATATCTTCTACTTTACCTGCATTAAAATACACATTATCAACTTTATTAAGTTTCGCATTATATAATGCATTTAAAATAGAACTTTTAGAATATTCAATGCCTAATACTTTAGAAGTTTTATAAGCTAGAGGAATACTAAAAAAACCTACACCACAATATAAGTCAAAAACAACATCCTTGGATGAAAAATATTTTAGTATATCTTCTTGTATTTGGGCGCTTATGAAACTATTTACTTGGAAAAAGGAATCTACATTTACTTTATATAAATACTTGCTTTTTTCGATAAAGAAATCGTCATTATAAACAACTTTATCGTTTAAAACTATGCCACACACTTTATATTTTTGAAAATATTCTTGATCTAGAGAAATATCATCTAACGTATTGATTTTAACTAATAATATGTCATTAAAATTAGCTCTTATAGTGATTGAACCATCCTTTATTTTTAATCGATCTATTTCACTTAAAAAATTGTTAATGGAATCTTTTACTAATAAACATTTCTTTATTGGAATAAACTCATGTGTTTCTTCTTTATAATAGCCTATTTGTTTATCTTTAATTTTTAGTTCAATTTTATTACGGTATCCTAAACTTTGTTTACTTTCTACAATATTTATTGGAACATCAAAGCCATTTTTTTTAAATAATTCAGTTATATTTTTCTTTTTTATATCTAATGAATTAGCATAATCTGTATGTAAATATCTACAACCACCACAGTTTTTGTAAGGGCATAAATTTGTTACTCTTCTATTAGATGCTTTTATAACTTTGTCTAGTTCATAAACACAGTAACGTTTTTCTTCTTTAACAAAATGTGCTTCTATTTCCTCACCTTCTAAAGTGTTTGAAACAAAAACAACTTTTGAAAGATCATGACTTACTCCCATTCCTTCGAAAGAAACATCATCAATTTTAAGCTTCATTTAAATCACCATGTATATTATATAAGATTTCTATATTTTATTAAAGATTATTTGTTTATTTAATAGAAAAACAACACATAATTAAAATGGTGATTGGATGAATAAATATGTTAAAAATCTTCAAGAAATATACAATAAGAATCCTGATTTTATCATAAAAAAAATCAGAAGAAATTTTAATTATATTTATATCATCTTTTTAGAAAGTATATGTTCAAGCAATAAAATCAAAGATTATATATTAAAAACTCTTTCTTTAATAAAGGGAATTAATAAAAGTTTTAACTCTCTTGAAAGTATTATTCCTGGTCCTCATTTAATAAAGTTAGATAATGATAAAAAGCTAGATTTTTACTTACAAAACGGATTTGCTTTAATAATTTATCAAAATCAATTATATGCAGTTGAAGTCCGAGCAGATTTATCAAGAGCTATATCCCACCCTCTTGTAGAACAATCCCTTTTTGGGCCTAAAGATTCATTTACCGAAAGTATTCAAGTTAACCTAGGTCTTATAAAAAGACATATAAAAGATCAATCACTAAAATCACAAACTTTCTTTATAGGTAAGATAACGAAAACTATGATAAATCTCTTGTATATAAAAGGAAGTATTAAAGAAGAAGTATTAAATAGTATAATAAATAAAATAAATAGTATTATATCTAGCAAAGAATCATCATCACTTTCTATAGAAAATTATTTTGAAGAAAATAATAAGACTCACTTTCCAACTGTTTTAAAAACTGAAAGACCTGATAGAGCTTCTATATCTCTTTTAGAAGGGAAAGCAGTAATACTAATTGATACATCTCCTTTTGCTCTTATACTACCATCATTTTTAATTGACTTTATAAATCCTATAACAGATATTTATAATACTTCAAAAAATATTAATATTATTAAAATTATAAGATTAATATCCTTCTTTCTTACAGTTAGTATTCCATCCATATATATTTCATTAATAGATTATAATCCTGAAAGTATTCCAACACCTTTATTAATTAATTTTCTTTCTCAAAGAAAAGATGTTCCATTCCCGTCTATAGTAGAAGCTTTTCTAATGCTATTTATTTATGAGGTCTTAAAGGAAAGTGATATTAGATTTCCTAACACTTACGGTTCAGCTATATCAATACTTGGGGCTTTAATATTAGGTGAAGCTTCTGTTAAAGCAGGATTTGTAAGTCCTATTATGATTATCGTGATTGCTTTAACATTTATAACAAGTCTAATTTTTACTGAAGAAGAACTAACACATGCCTTAAGATTTTATCGTTTATTATTTTTGATATCCTCTGCTTTATACGGGTTATATGGAGTTGATCTTGCCTTTATATTCTTAAGTCTAACTTTAACTAATTTATATTCCCTAAATTATCACTATCTCTTTCCTATTATTCCTTATTCAAAAAATTATTTTAATATTACTTTTATTAAATCGTCTAAAATACATATTCGAAATATATTTAAAAGGAGTTCAAAATGAAAAAAATAATTCTTGTTCTTATAATATTGCTATCATCGGGATGTTATGATTATAAAGAACTGAATCGTAATAATTTAGCTGTTGGAATGGCTATTGATTATCAAGAAGAAAAATATCTCATAACTTTAGAATTAATTAAAATTAGTAAAGAGGAAATATCATCTTTTTATGTTGATGCATCAGGTGAAAATATCAGTGATG
>CAZJQA010000094.1:2005-2967 GCA_964548285.1 uncultured Muribaculaceae bacterium | reverse complement strand
AACAATCTCATTTACATAATCATTTTTAATCTCAATATTATCTTTAATCACATCATTAATATCATACGGGATTTTATTTTCGTTAAAAATATCTATTTGATATAAAATGTTCATGCAATCTTTTCTAAGTTCATGTCTTGTTTTCATTTAAATCACCAATCATATTATAACAAAAAAAGCTTTTTGTTAAAAGCCTTTTATTAAACTATTTTTCTTTAGAAATTTCTTTTAATTTATAAAGTATATTTAAAGCTTCTATTGGTGTAATTCTAAGAGGATCAATCATATCTAATTCTTCTTTTAATTTATCCTTCTCTTCATAATTCATTACAAACTGTATTTGATGATCTTTTTCTTTCGGTTCTTTTTTCTTTTCATATATTTCTAAAGTCTTATTAGCATCTTTTATAACTTCATCAGGTAAACCTGCTAATTTAGCAACATGAATACCATAGCTCTTATCTATAGCTCCATTTTTAATCTTATGTTCAAATATTAAATTATCATCAACTAATTTAGCAGATACATGAACATTTTTAATACTTGGATATTCAGCATCCATACTAGTTAATTCATGATAATGAGTCGAAAATAATGTTTTACATCCTATTTTTGTAGTTACATATTTTAAAATAGAAGATGCTAAACTCATACCATCGTAAGTCGCGGTTCCTCTTCCTAATTCATCAAATAAAATTAAAGAATCCTTAGTAGCATTACATATTGCTCGTTTTGCTTCATTCATTTCCACCATAAAAGTAGATTCTCCACTAACTAAATCATCAGAAGCACCAATTCTTGTAAATATTTTATCTATTATAGGAAGATTAGCATAACTTGCCGGAACATAAGAACCCATTTGAGCAAGAATAACAATTATTGCAAGTTGTCTCATAAATGTTGATTTACCACTCATATTAGGCCCAGTTATTAATAAAGTATTAATTGTATTATCCATTATA
>CAZJQA010000094.1:0-1995 GCA_964548285.1 uncultured Muribaculaceae bacterium | reverse complement strand
ATACTCCATATTACTTACAACTTCAACAACCGGATGACGTCCATCTTTTATTTCAATAATATGTTGATCATTTAATTCTGGTCTAACAAAATGATATTCTTCTGCACATACTGATAAAGCCGTTGTTGCATCAACTTCTGCTAAAATATTTGCTGTATCCAATAAAGATAAAATATCATTACTTATTTCTTTTTTAATATCTAAGAAAATATTATATTCAATTTCAGTTATTTTCTCTTCAGCATTTAAAATTAAAGCTTCTTTTTCCTTTAATTCCGGAGAAATATATCTTTCAGCATTTGTAAGCGTTTGTCTTCTTTCAAAATGCATATCTTCTGTAACAAGTTTAGTTTGTCCTTTACTTATTTCTATAAAATAGCCAAAAACCTTATTATATCCAACTTTCAAAGTTTTTATTCCTGTTTCATCACGTAATTTATTTTCAAAACTTGCTATAAAGTCTTTTCCACCACTTCTTATGTCTCTTAATTCATCCAATTCTTTATTATAACCAGTCTTAATAATTCCTCCTTCTTTAATAGTTACTGGAGGATCTTCCGCGATAGCATCATCTATTAATTTATAAATATTATCATGAGTATTAATATTAACATCCCATTTTAAATCTTTAAGAATACTTTTAATTTTAGGAAGTTCTTTTAAACTAGTTTTAAGTTGTAACAAATCTCTTGCATTTAATGAACCAGTGGTAACTTTACCACATAATCTTTCAATATCATAAATATTATATAATGAATCTCTTAATTCATCTTTTAAAATGAATTCATTATTTAATGTTTCAATATTATCATATCTTTTAGTAATTAAATCTTTATTCTTTAAGGGATTTAATAACCAATTTTTTAATTTCCTAGATCCCATACTTGTTTTTGTTTTATCAAGTAACCATATAAGAGAATAATTACGTTCTTTAAGTCTTATAGTTTCTACTAATTCAAGATTAGATATAGTATGAGCATCCATCTCTAAATAATCATCTTGATAAATAATTTTAACGTTTTTAAAATTATCTAAGTTTTTAATCTCAACTTTAACTAAATAATAAAGTAAAGTTTTAATAGTATGAATCATATGAATATCTGTAATATCTTCATATATATTTTGATATTTATCTTCCAATTCATCTTTAACAATAGATACTTCTATATTATAATTTCCCTTTAATAAACTAATCAATTCAGGATCAAGATTTTCCTTCAAAACAATCTCTAATATTCCCAAATTAAGAATTGTATTTAATAATTTTTCTTTATTATGAGGAATAATTGTTGAATATATATCACCTGTAGAAATATCAGCATAACAAATAGAGTATATATAATCATAATCAATAATACTTGCAATATAATGATTATCATGTTCATTTAATAGTTCAGGATCAAGAATTGTTCCTTTACTTATTACTTCAATAACTCCTCTTTTAACCATATCTTTGGTCTTTTTAGGATCTTCAAGTTGCTCACATATTGCAACCTTAAAACCTTTATTTACAAGTTTTTCAATATATGGTTTAACAGAGTGGAAAGGCACTCCACACATTGGAACACGTTCATCAAGTCCAGCATTTTTTCCTGTTAATGTAAGTTCCAGTTCTCTTGAAGCAATTTCTCCATCTTCAAAAAATAATTCATAAAAATCTCCAATACGGTAAAATAATAATTCATCTAAATGCTCGTCCTTTATTTCCATGTACTGTCTCATCATGGGACTAAGCTTTGTTTTGTCTACTTCACTGCGTTTCATTATACCACCCTTTAAAGCATTATTATTTTACCAAAACTTTTAGTTTAAAACAAGAACTTTAAAGAGTATTATAATGATAATTAATACAGACAATCCAATATAATACTTTAAATTAGGAATTTCCTTTTTAGGTTTTTGATTAACCTCATGAAACACTTCTTTATCTTCTTTTATATTTAAATAGAAATAATATTCTTCTATACCTTCACTAGGTGTACTTATAACTAATTT
>CAZJQA010000093.1:0-2976 GCA_964548285.1 uncultured Muribaculaceae bacterium | reverse complement strand
GAAGCCATAGAAACAGTAACATCAAAATATTTAGCAATATTATCAGTTAAAACAATATCACCATCTTTATACTTATCAAATACTTCTTTATATAAATCTCTAGGCATCAAAAGTCCATAGGCAAATTCATTCGATTGATCTTCTTGAGAGATAATTTCATCGTCTTCTTTAAACTCAAAAACATCACTTTTTAGATATTCTTCTTTATTAAGCAAATAATTTGTATGTAATAATACATCTCCAAGTCTCGCAGCAATATAAAATTTATTATATAAAGGATATCTATTATCTCTTACATAAATATCAAATGAATCATACCCTGTTTTACTAATATATTTTAAACAATTGGCTTCTTTTATACTACCACCAAAGCACGAAACGATATATTCTATATCTTTTACCGGAGCATCTACTTTACAAGTTTTTAAAACTTCAAGTGCAAGTAAATCAATCTTTTCATATAACTCTTTTATTTTTTTTAATCTTTCTATATCATCATACATTTATATCGCCATCCCAAGTATATCATATAAACTCATATTATCTTCAAAATTATTCATGTTTTTTTAAAATTTTTTTAGTTAAAACATAAGGCTTATTATTTTCATCATTTGGTTTTACTAACGAAATACTTGAATATTCTCCAGCAAAAATTCTAAATAAAGCACTACTTATACAATCATCAAAAACTGTTTTTAAACTTCTAGCCCCACTTTGTTTTGAAATAGCTTGTTCAGCAATATATTCAATAAATTCAAATATCTCATATTTATTATTTTCATATGTTATATATTTCTTTTTAAATAAACATCCAATTACTAAACTTGTCATATTATTCCCCCCCCAATAAATTAAACATTTAAAAAAAACTAAATTACTTATATGATAATTTAGTTTTCTTTATTATTCTTCTTTTTTCTCTTTTTAGCATCAAACATTTTTTTATTTAATATTTTAACTTTAACTCCACGATCTGTAGAAAAAGCACTTTTTACGCCATCTGGTAAATTTCTTTTATAAACTTTCATATTTCCCTCCATTACTAGAAGATTATAACAAATGATATTTGTTTTTTCAATACTAAATCCATCTAGAAATTCTTATTACTCTTGTTGATGATTCCACATAGTTATCAAATATTTTATTTATACTTACAACAATAGATTTAATAATATTTAAAGATGATTTAACAACCTTTACTCTAACTATTTCTTTCTTTAATTCTTTTCTAAATTCATAATCATCTAAATACTTCCCCAAAACATAATCAAATTGTTCTAAAGTCTTAAAATTATCTTCATCATTCATATCAGTATTAAATATATATTCTTTATATACTTTAATTAATTTACGAGTAATAGTATCACTTTCTAAATAATCAAAATTTATAATTCTATTATAATTAGCACAAGAATTAATAATAGTTTTAATATCTTTTTTCACTTTTTAACCTACCTTCTACGCTATATATAAATCATATAACATATATGGAAATTATTCAAGAAAAATGTTATACTCTAAGTATGAGGTAGATATGAAAAAAAGAAAATTAAAATTAAAAAAACAAGCCTATTTTATTTTAGCTATTCCAGTTATAATTATAGTAATTGTATTACTCGGTATTAATTATTACAATGATTATAAATATAAGCAAACAAATGAATATAAGTTAATAGAACACGGTTATACAATGGATGATACTAAATATTTATTAGAGCATTTAAATGATGATAAAATAAGTAATTTACTATCTAGAGATAAAGATGATAATATAATTGCTCTACTAAAAGAAAAATATTTCCTATGGAAGAATTTAGATAAGTATCTTGAATATTATAAGAAAAACAATGATAAATCATTAAAAGACATTATAAGTATTATAAATGTTCATTCAAATAATAAATGGTATCAAGTAAAATATGAAACAGATATTTCCAAAAACGAATTAATGCTTGTAAATAAATTTTATGAATTAAATAAAGATTATAGTCCAGATAATTTAGAAAACATTTCATTAAAATATTCTTATGGCAATTATGGAGATAATAAATTAATATCATATGCTTATGATGAATTTATAAATATGCATGCAGATGCATTAGAAAAAGGCTATTATTTAATAGTTAATTCAAGTTATCGTGATTATCAAGATCAAGATGAAATATATTCTTATAGAAAGAAAACTCAAGGTGAAAGAAAAGCAGATGAAACTGCTGCAAGACCTGGGCATTCCGAACATCAAACAGGATTAGTTATAGATATAACTTCAAAGGGAGCTCCTATTGATGTTGATTTTAGTGAGAGCGATGATTATAAATGGTTACAAAATAATGCCTATAAATATGGTTTTATTCAAAGATATCCCGAAGGAAAAACTTACATTACAGGATATGAACCAGAGTCATGGCATTATAGATATGTTGGAAAAGATGTAGCTAAAATAATTCATGATGAAGATATAACTTTTGATGAATACTATGCATATTACATTATTGGTGAACAAGAAGAAATAGAACTAGATTAAAAAAAAAGAACTACAGTTCTTTTTTTTATATTAAATTAACAGTTTTATATTCTTCTACTCTTTTTTGATAAGCCTTAACTAATTCATCATAGTATAAAATATCATCATTATAACCAAGTTCTTTAAATAATTCTTTAGTAAATAAAGGATTTAAAACTAATATAGGTCCTAATAAATTAGTTCCCATAAAATTATTTTTTCTTACTCCTTCTAATAAATTATTAGAATATTCTCTTTTAAGATGAAATAAAGCTTCTTCATTTGATTTATAATAGCTATTTTGACTCTTATAACCAACAATTGGCTTTTCACCTTCCCCTAACACTAAAGTGTTATAACGTTCTTTATATGTTACATAAACATCTATTAAACCTAAACCAATTATCTTTTTGCCATTGCTCAAAATAATCTCTTTAGAAAAGATATCTAAAGCATTACCAGTACATAAGAAA
>CAZJQA010000092.1:2658-3067 GCA_964548285.1 uncultured Muribaculaceae bacterium | reverse complement strand
ATTGAAAAAGTTTTATATCCAATTCTATTTATACTTGTTCCACAATTATATACTACTTTATCATCAATTAGAAAGTACCTATCATGAAAACTATTATTAAATATTACCTTCAAATTATGATATTGTTTATTATATATTTCTATATCTTGTTTAGTAAGTAAATTATTAGGTTTAGTTATAATAATTACTTCGATATTTAATCTCTTTATAATATCTAATAATGTGTTATCAGCATATGCATCTATAATTATTAATTTTTTAGTAGCTCTTTTAAATATTTCATGAATTTTTTGTTCAAAACAGAAAAATAAAGCATGTAAATCAGCTCTAAATTCTTCATAAACTTTAGCAATTTCTCTAAATTTATCTTCATAAGTTTCATCATTAATATAAAAAGTATCTATTAAAT
>CAZJQA010000092.1:0-2648 GCA_964548285.1 uncultured Muribaculaceae bacterium | reverse complement strand
GTATTTTTGAATATGCATCATATATTTGCCCATTAAAATATATTTCATTTACTTTGCACTTCTCTTCTAATTTATTGAATGAAGTCTCTAATGCTTTTATTTTATCATGATCTTCCAATACCAAATCATTAATATACTTTTGCTCAATTAAATTAGATGATATATATTTTCTCATTGCTACAAAGGCATCCATAATTCTAATACTTACTTCTTCAGCAACTTTTGTTCTCAAAATAGTGGCGAGCATTGCAACTCCTTGTTCAGTAAATACATATGGTAATGTTCTAGACATATTATTTGTGGTTTCAAGTTGAAACCGCAAATTATCGTACTCATCTTTAGTTAATTGAAACATAAATCTTTCTGGGAATCTATTAATATGTCTTTTTACTGCTAAATTTATAGTTTTTGTACCATTAGCACATTCATATAATCTTGCCAAATCAGAATCTAACATTACTTGTTTTCCTCTAACTTCATAAATCAAATTTTCTATTACAATTTTGTCTTTAACAATTACTTCATTCATATTTCAATAACCTCCTTAAGTTTAAATATAGATATCAAAAATTGAAAAACTTGATAGTCCCTATTTTATTATTGATATTACTACTTTGATATCCGTATTTTTATAGCTACACACATCGATAATTTTATTATATCTATTGGGTTTAGATTCTAGACTCTATATCCAACAGCAATTATAGCATCTAAGCTATAAAAACTAGTATTGTACTTTTTTCCATCGTTAGCAGTTATTCGAATTTTTCGAATAACTGAATCCTCTTCTAATTCGCCACTATTAAATATCTCTTTTAAATGATAGTTTATAGTATTAACCTTAATAGAAAATAATTCAGCCATAGTTTTCTGAGTTAGCCAAAAATCTTCACTATCATATAACACTTCTATAATTTTACTTCCAGTTTCATTTTGATATAAAACTATATTATTTAAATCAGCAACTTTGTTAACAATCTCACTCCCTTCAAATATTTAATTAAATTATACTCTAAAATATAAATAAATACTATGAAATCATAAAAATAGTTAAAATTTCAATAGCAACAGGATATGAAAATGCACCACGAAATTTCAAAATCCTTTAAAATTAAGAATTTAAAAGTGCCGCTGTTACACCACCAACTTTTTTGCACTTGCAAAAACAACTGATATCCCATATTTTATAGTTAATTTTCTCTTTAAAATAACTTTAAAGCCTTATAATATAAAGAACTACTTTTCAACTATAATAATTTGAATTCTTCAATTTTATGAAACATAAAGATTATTTTATCTATTTTTTTATCTGTATGATAATGACCACAATACCATAAATTATAATCAGTAGATTCTTCTATTTCATCTAAAAAATATTCTGTAGAATTATCAACTGTACTTTGATCTATTCCTTCTAAAAACATTTCCCTTGGTAAATATTTATAAGGACAAGTATGAGATAAAATAATATCAACTTTATTATCTAAATCTTTTAAAACGCTCTTTACTTTATTTTTTGTTTCATCGCTCGGTTGTTCACTTTCATACCAGTTATATCCTCTTGCTAGTCTAAAATATTTATCAACACTATATGCTCCACCTATAACTAATACCTTTTTATTGTTAAAATTATATATTTCACCATCTTTAGCAAATAATATATTTGGATAATCTTCTTCATAATATACAATTCCATCATGAAATTTTTTTGTTTTATAAGTCTTTATATTTTCTGGCCTCTCTTCATGATTTCCATGAATACAAAATAATGTGATTGGATAATGTTCTTTTAAACTATTTTTAAGTTCATTGTCTTTATCATTAGCATAATAATTTATTCCAGCATCACCTAATACAATTAGTATATCATCTAAAGTAGTTTCATTAGCATAGCAAAAATATAATACTTCTCTAAAATCAGCATGTTTATCTCCTGTTATATAAATCACTTTTAATCACCACCAATAACATTATATCGCATGTATAATGTTAAACATAAGAAACAGTTTTGCACTAATTAGAATTACCAAATAATTGCCTTATATCTATTTCTAAAGCAGAATAGAAAAAATAAAAGCGGTATTCTATTTAAGCCACTTTTATATATGCACAAAGCAAAAGGAAGAGATAAACTCTTTCTTTTGAAATACCTCTACCAAGTGTATAAATACACCTGCAACAATCTAAAGTACCTTAATTATACCATTTTAAATAGTTAAATCAACACTTTTTCACGATTTTCTTTTTCTTCATTATAAATGGGTACTCCAACATAATGATTCTGTGATATATCATAAAGAATCAAAATCCATTGTTTATTATTATTTAAATTAAATTCATATATTTGCTTCCAATTTATCGTAAGCATTTACATTACCTCCTAAAAAACAAAAAGAAGTATCTATTATAAATACTTCTTAAAACACTCTCGAAAAGTTCGAGTAAAATTCAATATGGGGTCCAAATTTAACGTGTTTACGAAAAATCGGCACAAATCTATGAATTGAGATTTTCTCAATTGCTAAATAAAATATAACACAACATTATGACATTTGCAAATGATTATGATTTGTCGTATTTATAAAAACCTTCCCCAGAGGATTTCCCTAATTTTCCTTCTTCAATATATTGGTTTAACATATTTAACA
>CAZJQA010000091.1:0-3130 GCA_964548285.1 uncultured Muribaculaceae bacterium | reverse complement strand
GGTGCATCTAAAAAAGATATTCGTAGAGTATTTAATGCAGAAACAATTATTGAAGGATTTACATCTGGAGTTATGGGAATAGCAATAACATTATTAATAAATCAAATTATTAACGCTATATTATACAAAATAATTGATATTAGTAATTTAGCATCATTACCGTTAACTGGAGGTATTACACTAATTTTTATTAGTATAATATTAACACTTATTGCAGGTTTAATTCCTTCTCATATGGCATCAAAAAAAGACCCTGTGGAATCATTAAGAAGCGAGTAAGAAAAAAGAATCTTATTTTTATTTTAAGATTCTTTTTTTACTTCCATAATAACTGGTAAAATCATTGGATGTCTACCGGTTAAAGCACTTATATATGGAGATACTTCTAAAACAATTTGATTTTTTAAATCTGTATAAGAATACTTATCTTTAATTGATTCACGTACAACTTGGGAAATCTTTCTTTCAATTTTATCAATTAATTCTAAGTTTTCGTTAACCATTATAAATCCTCTTGTTGTAACATTAGGCTTAATTAATAATTCTCTAGTTAATGGGTTAATATTAACTATAGCAAGTAATATTCCATCATGACTCATTAGTTTTCGTTCTCTAACAACAGATGAACCAACACCACCTATACGATTTCCATCAACATAAATATCTCCAGCCGTAACATTTGGTCCTTTTTCTACACCATCATTAGTCAATATTATTTGATCTCCATTCTTACATATAAAGATATTTTGATCAGGTATTCCACATTCCATTGCGAGTTCTTTATGAGCTGTAAGCATACGATATTCACCATGCATTGGCATAAAATATTGAGGATTAACAAGACGTAGCATTAATTTTAATTCTTCTTGTTTAGCATGTCCTGATGTATGAATATCAGAAAATTCTTGATTTGTAAACACCTTTACACCTTTTAAGTAAAGTTTGTTAATAACTCTATTAATACTTGCAGCATTACCAGGTATTGGTTTAGATGAGAAAACAACTAAATCATCTGGTAGTAAAGATATTTGTTTATGTGTTCCATTAGCAATTCTTGATAGAGCAGCAAGTGGTTCGCCTTGTGAACCAGTACATAATATACATACTTCACTTCGTTTTAAACTTTTAGCTTTATTCGCATCAATAAATATTGTTTTATCCTTTATAAGCTCATTATCTAAAGCTATATTAATACTTGTATCCATACTTCTACCAAAGACAACTATTTGACGATTATATTTACGACAAGTTTCTACGATATGTTTAATACGATAGATATTAGAAGCAAATGTTGCTAAAATTATACGACCGTTATGTCTTGAAAAAATGTCATTTAAAGTTTCATCAACACATGATTCAGATTTTGAAAAACCTTCTGATAAAGCATTTGTACTATCTGATAAAAGAATTTTTACACCTTGTGAACCAATCTTAGCAATTTTATGGAAATCCGCTACAGGTCCGATTGGAGTTAAATCAAATTTAAAATCTCCAGTTTCAAATATTTTTCCTTGAGGAGTATCAATTACAACGGCGAAACTATCCGGTATGGAGTGAGTTGTAGTGATAAACTCAACACTTAAATGTTTCCATTTAAAAACACTATCTTTATCAAGAGTTTCAATTTTTTCATATTTTATATTACTATCTTCCAATTTATGTTTAATTAAACTAACAGCAATTCTTGGGGCATATATGACAGGAACATTAACATTTTGAAGTAAAAATGTGATTCCTCCTATATGATCTTCATGTCCATGTGTAATTATTAAAGCTTTAATATCTTTTTCATGTTCCTTTAGGTAAGTTACATCTTGAATAACATAATCAACACCCATTAGATCTTCTTCAGGGAACATTACTCCAGCATCAATTATAAGTAATTCATCATCATGATGTATTACATACATATTTTTTCCAACTTCACCAAGTCCACCTAAAGCAATGATAGACGTAGTGTCTTTTTTATTTTGCATAAAATCTCCTTTCATAAAAAAATTAAAGTTGTTTCGCTTTTAAAAGTATACCAAAAAAAATTGTATATGTCTATAAATAATGATATAATCACTTTGGTGTTAGATATGAATAAAAAAGGTTTTACTTTAATAGAACTACTATCAGTTATAACTATTTTAGGGTTATTAATGACGGTTGCTACTATTTCAGTAAATAATATATTAAGCAATCAACAACAAAAGTTAATAACAGACCAAATAGAGTCTTTAGGTGAAGCAACATCAAGCTATGTTATGGAAGAAAGATTAGTAATATCTAAATGTAGCAGCGTTGATATAAATTTAGAAGAAGTTGTTAAAAATAGTACTCTTTTAAATAAGTATAAAAATAATGAAAAATGCTTAAAGAGTATTAAGATTGGCGATATTATTGATAAGGGTTATTTTGAAAATAATAATGATATATGTAATAAAGAAGCATATGTTTATATTGCAAGATTAAAAAATGGTGAATTAATCACATATGTAGATAGAAATGATTGTAGTTATTAGGAGGGTTTATGGGATTTTTTGGCAAATTAAGAGATTCAATATTAAAAAAGAATAAAGAAGAAGTTAAAGTATATGAAGAAGGACTAAGTAAGACTAGAGAAGAATTTGTATCATCTTTAAAAATATTAGGAATGAAATATACTAAAATTGATGATGAATACTTTGATGAATTAGAAGCTTTATTAATTAAAGCTGATATTGGTGTTAAAACTGTTATGACATTTATGGATAAGTTAAGAAAAAGATGTAAGAGAGAAAATATTACTAACACTGAAGAATTAAATGAAGTTATTGTTGATGAGTTAATGATTATATATATTAACAATGATACTTTAACTGATAAGATTAAATTTAATGATAATGGACCTACAGTTATCTTAATGGTTGGTGTAAATGGTGTTGGAAAAACAACAACTATTGGTAAACTTGCACATAAATATATAAAAGAGGGCAAAAAAGTTATGTTAATCGCGGCTGATACCTTTAGAGCTGGAGCTGTAAAACAACTAGAAGAATGGGCTATAAAAACTGGTGCTAGTTTTTATGGAAAAGAAGATACAGATCCATCTGGAGTAATATTTGATGGTTTAACAAAAGCTATAGAAGAAGATGTATCAGTTGTC
>CAZJQA010000090.1:0-3235 GCA_964548285.1 uncultured Muribaculaceae bacterium | reverse complement strand
GGAGGATCTATTGAAGATTTATGGGCATTTAATGAGGAAATAGTTGCAAGAGCAATTTATAATTCTAAAGTACCTGTTATTAGTGCTGTTGGACATGAAATAGATTTTACTATAGCTGATTTTGTTGCGGATATGCGTGCACCAACTCCAACGGGTGCAGCTGAAATGGCAGTGCCAACTACAATTGAAGTAAGCAATATTTTTAATACTAAAAAGATTAAAATAGCTAGTTTGTTAAATGAAATTTTGATAAAAGATAAACAAATATTAAATAAATTTAAAACAAATTATATATTAAATAATCCTATGAATTTGTATGAAGTTAAAATTCAAAAATTGGATAATTTGGAAGAATTGGTTAAGAAACATATTACTAATTATTTAGATAATTATAGATTAAAGATTAATAATATTAAGTCCAATTATATTTTGCAAAACCCTTTATCTTTATATGAAGGTAAAATTAAAGAATTGGTTAATAATAAAAATATTATTAATAAAGAAATAAGCTATTATTTAGATAATAAGAATAAAAATATTAGTTATATAATTCAAAGTTTAAAACTATTAAATCCTTTAAATATATTAGATAAGGGATATTCAGTTGTTAAAAAAGATGATAAAATAATTAAAGATACAAGAGATATTTCTTTAGATGATGTTTTAAATATTACATTGTCAAAGGGAAAAATAGATGTAGTTGTAAAGGAGATATTATGAAAGAAAAAACATTTGAGGAATCATTAACAAAATTAGAAGAGATAATTAAGGAATTAGAAAGTGGTTCTATTCCTTTAGATGAGGCTATTAACAAATATACTGAAGCTATGAATTTAGTTAAAAATGCCGAAGAAAAGTTAAATAATGCAACAGAAAAAGTAAATAAGATTCTTAATGAAAATGGAAATTTAGAAGAATTTAAAGCTAAAGAAGAGGAATAATATGGGAAAGAATGTAACAAAAATAACAAGTCGTGATGTTGACTTTGGAAAATGGTATACAGATATTTTAAGAGAAGCTGATTTAGTAGCGTTTTCATCAGTTAAAGGCAGTATAATAATAAGACCTTATGCATATGCTATATGGGAAAATATTCAAGCTATTCTTGATAAAAGATTTAAAGAAACTGGACATCAAAATATTCAAATGCCAATGTTTATTCCTGAATCACTTTTAAATATTGAAAAAGAACATGTTGAAGGTTTTGCACCTGAAGTTGCATGGGTAACTCATGGTGGTAATGAAAAACTTGAAGAACGTATGTGCATTAGACCAACGAGTGAAGTTTTGTTTTGTGAACACTATAAAAATATTATTAAGTCTTATCGTGATTTACCTAAATTATATAATCAATGGTGTACAATTGTAAGATGGGAAAAAACAACTAGACCATTTTTAAGAAGTAGAGAAATATTATGGCAAGAAGGTCATACAATGCATGCATCTAAGGAAGAAGCTCGTGAAGAAACTTTAAGAATGTTAAAAATATATGAAGATTTTCAAAGAAATATTCTTGCATTACCTGTAATAGTTGGTAGAAAAACAGAAAAAGAAAAATTTGCGGGTGCCGAAGAAACTTATACATTAGAAGCAATGATGTATAATGGAGTTGCTCTTCAAAATGGAACTAGTCATTATTTTGGAAATCATTTTGCTAAATCTTTTGGTATTGAGTATATAGATGCTAATAATAAATTGCAAACACCATATCAAACTAGTTGGGGTGTTACAACACGTATGATTGGGGCAATTATAATGACTCATGGTGATGATAATGGATTAGTTTTACCTCCTAAAATAGCACCTATTAAAGTAATTTTTATACCTATTGGTAATGATAATAAAGTTATGGAAAGTATCAATAATATAAATGATAAGTTAGGTGATATAACTACTGAAATTGATCAATCTGATAAAACTCCTGGATTTAAATTTGCTAGTGCTGAAGTAAGAGGAATACCAATTAGAGTTGAAGTTGGTTTAAGAGATATCGAAAATAATAACGTTACAATTGTGAGACGTGATACTTTAGAACATATAACTGTAAGTATTGATAATGCAGCTGAATATATAAATAACCTTTTACAAACTATTCAAGAAGATATGTATAATAGAGCTTTGAATAGAAGAAATAGTATGATATATGAAGTAAATAATTATGATGAGTTATTAGAATGCGCTAAGAATAAACCTGGTTTTATGAAGATAAATTGGTGTGGCGATGAAGCTTGTGAAAATAAAATTAAAGAAGATACAGGATTTAAGAGTCGTTGTTTAATAGAAGAAGATGTTACTGGTCCTTGTGCTGTATGTGGAAAGAAAGCTAATAAGAGATTATATATTGGAAAACAATATTAATCTTTTTTTATTTGCTGGATTCGACAAAATATGCATTTTGTTTATGTTAGCCTATTATTTATTAAAGATTATTCTTTAATTAGAAAGGAGTTTTTATGAATAATGTATATTTAGTTGGTCGAATTACTAAGGATATTAATTTAATTGAAGAAAAAGATTTAAGCAAATCATATATCACTATTGCCATTCCTAGATCCCATAAAAATGATGATGGTGAATATACGGCTGATTTTGTTGATTGTCAATTATGGAATGAACTTGCTGTAAATACAGCTAAATATTGCAAAAAAGGTGATTTAGTAGGAATACGTGGTAAATTAAAAACATATATTCAGGATGTAAATGAAAAAAAAGAAAAGAAAATGATTGTAGATGTTGAAAAAATATCTTTTTTAGCTAAATCACAAATTAAAGAAGAAAGTCAAGACCCTTAGTCTTGACTATTTAGTTATAATTTTTTAAAAATTACGCATTATATTAATGGTGAAGTATATGAAAAAGATGAAGTTTATTCTTATTTTATTTATTCTAATTCCAAATATTGTGTTTGCATATAGTAATGAATTGATTTTGGGTGGAGAAAATGTTGGTATTCATGTAAATACAAATGGGATAATGATAATTGGGTTTTATAAAGTTAATGGAAAAGTACCGGTTTCTAATCCTGAAATTAAAATAGGTGATTATATAATTGAAGTAAATAGTAATAGTTTAAATAATATTAAAGAATTACAACAAGAAATTGAAAAAAATATTAATAATAATATAATTGAACTCACTATTAAAAGAGAAAATGAAATTATAAATACTAAATTAGAAGTAGTTGAAGACAATAATAGTTATAAAACTTGTTTATATGTTAAATAAGGTTTAACTG
>CAZJQA010000089.1:0-3282 GCA_964548285.1 uncultured Muribaculaceae bacterium | reverse complement strand
TTTTAAGTTATCTATATTATTATATTCTTTTAATTCTTCTTCAGTAATATTATACATACTACATATACTAGCAATATTTTCTTCTTCTTTCATTACATGAATATGTAATATCTTATAATCATCTTCAGCTATATCTTGAGCTTCCTTAATTTCTTCTTTCACTTCTATAACTTCATTGTTTTTTTCTTGAGCAGATTGTTCTATATTCTCTTTTATATCATCTGAATATTCATCCTCTCTTAATAAGTTTTCATCAGGTGTTATTTCTTCAAATGTTTCTTCTACATTCTTTTCATAATTTAATATAAGTTCTATATTAACCTTTATCGTTTTATCATCAATAATATCATAAGCAAAATCATTTATTTCTAGACTTATAGTTTCTTTATTTATATCATCACTTAAATCAATATTAAACGGAATTTTAAATGAAAAAGGCTTGCTAATATTTAATATTTCACTTTCTTTATAATCCCCATTAACACTTAATTCTCCTTCAATATATGAATCAAACACATTAAAACTTCTTTCAAGCGATATACTTGTAATTTCTTCAAACTTTGTATCAAACTCTAATTTTTTAGTAAATGGAATAATATTATTCATTTAACCATCCTTTCATAAAAATATATGAAAAAAAAAGAACTTAATTCATTAAATTCTTTATATTATTTAAAAATTTAGGTAATAATCTTGAAAACATTTCTTTATCAACACCTAGAAATTCTTCTCCACCATCTTCTTGTATCATAAAATCTTCGGGATTATCATAATTAACCAGCATCACATATACTTTGTTTTCTTCTACAATTTTATTAACAATGATATAATCTTTTCCATCTATTTCAAAAACAGTATTATTTTCTTGCATAAGATAACCCTCCTAAATTATTAATATCAATCTTATCAAGACTCACTAATAAACGATAATTAGCTTCTTTAACAAAACCTTCATATCCAATTACATCATAATTATACTTATAAGCATTAGCAACATCTCTTACTGTTTTATACCCTTCTTTTACACATATTTTTCTAATAATATCATCACTATTTTTTTCTCCTGTACCATATGGCTTATCAAATCTTTCTACAAGCGCAATTGTTATTTGATCATAACTTGGTTCAATTCCATTCTCTAGTTCACTATCTAAGTATTTATTGATAGAGGCAGCAATCTTATCTGCTTCAACCTCTACATGATTTCCAACTAGACGAATTGGATTAATATCTTTAATCATTAAATCTAATTTCTGATATCTTATATTAGAACAAGATTCAAAATCATCAAGGATTTTTTTATCTTCAGCCTCTTCTCTTTTTAATTTTTCTTCTAATAATTGATTTTTATATAATAAGTAACCTGTACCAGAACCTAATACTGCTGATGTAACAAATAAAGACATACATAAAGATAAATACATTTTTTTCATATGTTTCAAAGATGTATTTACATTTTTTCTTTTATATTGATGATTATTATTTGAACTAACAATACTATGATACACTTTTTTTCTTTCAATAATTGCCTCATCATTTTCATATCTTTCCTTATTTATTATATCTAATGATTCTTCATTTTCTTTTTCTAAATCTTTAATTATTTTTTTATAATCTTGGCTTTCCAACTTGTCCATTTTTATCACCTGTAATAAGGTTAATACAAATTATTTAGCTTGTCAATTATTGAATATAGAAATATTTATACGAATATGATAAAATTATACATAATAGGAGGAATAAATGAAAAAAGAAATTTTTAAAGCATACGATATAAGAGGTACTGTAAATAAAGATTTATTTATTGATGATGCTTACATAATCGGTCAAAGCTATGGAAGTTACCTAAAAGAAAAAGTTAAACTTAATAAATGTGTTATAGGCATGGATAATCGTTTAACTTCACCACTTATCAAAGAAAATTTAATAAAAGGCTTATTAAGTACAGGAATAAACGTTATAGATTATGGATTAATTACAACACCAATGCATTATTATACAAGATATATTAATAAAACATGTGGAATAATGGTTACCGCTAGTCATAATCCTAAAGACGATAATGGTTTTAAATTTTCCTTTGATGAACTTGCTAATGCTAGAGGAACTATGATCGATGATTTTAGAAATTATACTTTTAACAATAAATTTATCAAAGGAAAAGGAATATATGTTAAAAGAGATATTAAAGATGAATATTTAAACTATCTAAAAGATAATATTAATATGGGAAGTAAAAAAATAAAAGCCGTTTTTGATCCCGGAAATGGAACAACTTCCACTATCATTCATGAAGTAAATGAAATGTTTCCTAACATTATTCCTGTTTATATAAACGATTTATCAGATGGCACTTTTCCAAACCATCATCCAGATCCAGCAGTTGAAGAAAATATGGAAATGTTAAAAAAAGCAGTTATTGAAAACAAAGCCGATATAGGTATAGCCTATGATGGCGACGGAGACCGACTAGGAATTATTGATGAACAAGGAAACTTTATTAAAGCCGATATCTATTTAATCATAGCAATAAGAGATATAATAAATAAAGTTAATAATAAAACTTTCTTATGTGATGTTAAATGTTCCAAAACTTTAATTGATGAAATAGAAAAACTTGGAGGAAGTACTTTCATGTCAAGAACAGGAACAAGTTTTACAG
Organism: uncultured Muribaculaceae bacterium; assembly: GCA_964548285.1. GTDB lineage: Bacteria > Bacillota_I > Bacilli_A > RF39 > UBA660 > Ventrenecus. Next base: position 620 of record CAZJQA010000089.1, on the reverse strand, counting down.
AAAGTAATACTAAAGCCAATAATATTCCTTTAGGTGGTGAACTATCAGGTCATATTTTCTTTAATGATCGTGGTCCAGAAGTTTGCAGTGCAATATATGCCGGATTAAGATTTATTGAAATTCTTTCAAAAACAGATAAATCTTTTAGTGAATTACTTGAAAACATAAATAAATACTACTCTACTCCAGAAATAAAAGTTCCAGTTGACGAGCAAAAAAAATTCATAATTGTTGAAAAAGTAAAACAATATGTAATTGATAAAGGTTACAAATTTCTAGATATTGATGGTGTTAGAGTTACATATGATGATTCATGGGTTTTAGTACGTGCCAGTAATACCGGTCCTAATTTAACTTTAAGATTTGAAGCAACAACAGAAGAAAAATTAAATATTTTAAAAGATGAATATCTAAATAAAATAAAAGAATTAATCAGTCAAGATTAATTCTTTTATTATTTTAATAACTCTGCCAATTTATCTTTTTCTTCCTGTAATTTTTGTCTATCTAATAAAACTATATTAGCAGGTGCTTTATTAACATAATTTTCATTAGCTAATAAATTTTCTCTTCTTTTAATAGAGCTTTTTAATATTTCTATTTGTTTATTTTAGCTTCTA
>CAZJQA010000088.1:0-3305 GCA_964548285.1 uncultured Muribaculaceae bacterium | reverse complement strand
AGATGGAAGTATAATCAACAAAGAAGAATATGAAAAAGTTTGCCTAAGTCATACTTGTGAAATATTAGAAGACGGAACAAGATATGGTAAAAATGGTGAAGTTGTAAACGAAAATGATTATAAAAAACAATGTGAGAAAAATATTTGTACTAAAATAGATGATACATATTTTGGTAAAGATGGAAGTATAATCAGCAAAGAAGAATATGAAAAAGTTTGCCTAAGTCATACTTGTGAAATACTAGAAGATGGAACAAGATATGGTAAAAATGGTGAAGTTGTAACTGAAAATGATTATAAAAAACAATGTGAGAAAAATATTTGTACCAAAATAGATGATACATATTTTGGTAAAGATGGAAGTATAATTTCTAAAGAAGAATATGATAAAGTTTGTAATGAAAATCATATTGAAGAAAAGATAAAATGTGAATATAAGAACCATCAATATTATGATAAAGATGGTAATATTGTAACTAAAGAAGATTATGAAAAATCATGTGGAGTTCCAACAAAAAAAGATAATAAATGTGTAAGTATTGATGGAAAATTCTATGATTCTGTTGGAAAAATAGTAAGTGAAGATGTTTATAAAGTAAGTTGTTTAAATGAAACAATTGAAAATCCTAAAACTGGAAGTAATATTTCTTATATTGGATTGTTAATTGCTGGAACTATTTCATTATTATTCTTAAAGAAGAAAAATAAAATTTATAAAATATAGATGTTACATAGAGGTTGTAACATCTTTTTTTCTTTAGTATAATACTTTTTAGGAAGTGAAGAAAATGTTTGAATACTTAGGTGATAGATTAAATGATGCGATAAAAAATATTCGTGGAATGGGTAAAATCACAGAAGATAATATTAATGATGCTATAAGAGAGATAAAGATGGCTCTTTTAGAAGCTGATGTAAACTATGAAGTTACTAAAGAATTCGTTAAGAATGTTAAAGATAAAGCATTAGGAATGGAAGTAACAAAGAATGTAAAACCTGATGAGTTATTTATAAAATTAGTTAAAGATGAACTTATTAATTTACTTGGTGGAAAAAGTTGTGGGTTAGAAACAAAGTATAATCCAACAATTTTAATGCTTGTTGGTTTACAAGGAAGTGGTAAAACAACAACTGCAGGAAAGTTAGCTAATTATTTAAGAAAGAAGGAAGGACGTCATCCTCTTTTAGTAGCCTGTGATATTTATAGACCAGCTGCTATAGAACAATTAAAACAAGTAGGTAATAGTTTAAATATTCCGGTGTTTGAAGAAGGTAAAATAGATCCAAATACAATTATTAAAGATGCATTAGAGTATGCAAAAGAGAACAAATTAGACTACATTATTATAGATACAGCAGGTAGATTACAAATCGATGAAAAATTGATGGATGAACTTAAGAGTATTGAAGAAATGTATAAACCTCATGAAGAAATCTTAGTAATTGATGCCATGATGGGACAAGATGCAATTAATATAATAAGAGGATTTAATGAAAAATTAAATTTAACTGGATCAATTGTAACTAAATTAGATGGTAATACCAAGGGTGGAGTAGCACTTTCTATTAGACATTTAACAAATTTACCAATCAAGTTTGTTGGAGATTCAGAAAAACTTGATGGACTTTCACCTTTTTATCCTGAAAGAATGGCTGAGCGTATTCTTGATATGGGAGACATTATGGGTATAGCAGAAAAAGTTGAAGATATTATTAGTGAGAATGAAGCTAAAGATACCGTTGCTCGTATGAATAAAGGTAAGTATGATTTAGAAGATTTTTTGAATAATTTAAAGCAAATAAAAAAATTAGGACCATTAGAAAATATAATTAAATTATTACCTCAAGCAAGAAAAATGGGACTTAATAATATAAATGTTGATCCTAAACAAATGGCACATGTTGAAGCTATTATATTATCAATGACTCCATATGAAAGAAGACATCCTGAAATATTAAAAGCAAGTCGTAAACAAAGAATTGCTAAAGGATGTGGAAGAAGTGTTGAAGAAGTAAATACTTTATTAAAACAATTTGAAGAAATGAAAAAAATGATGAAAATGATGCAAGGATTTGGAGGAAAATTACCGTTTTAAAAAGCTAAACCAAAATCATAATTATTTCATAAACTATAATTGAAAGGAGATAATTATGTTATATAAAGATGGTTTAGATTCAAGAGACAATGTAAGTTTTCAAAATTCATATGTAAGTGAACAAAAACAAGTTAATTTTGATAATGATTTTGATAATTGCTGTATGAGCTATCAGCCTATGCCTCAAATGTCTTGTACTCAGATATATGAATGTCCAATAAAAAGAGTTTGTCATCGTTGTACTAATATTGAGGTTCCTCATATAGTGCCAATTAATACAACAATTGTTAATCATGAAATATATAATCATACATATACACCATGTTATACATATAATGAGGTTGTTGAAAGAGAAAATAGATGTATGTGAATCAATAGAAATTTCCATTATGGAATTTTCTTTTTTATTGTAATTTTAAATAAAAGTTTGTATAATGATTTAAAGGTATGGTGATTATAATGAGAGAAATATTAGCTAGTGTTGACATTGGTTCAAACCTTGTAAAACTTGTAGTTGGTGAGGTAGCTAATGGAAAAGTTAATATTTTAGCATCTGCCTGTTCTTTATCAAAAGGAGTATCAAAGGGATTTGTTGATGATCCATTAGAATTATCAAAATCATTAAAAGAAGTTTTTATTAAATGTAGTGATATAGTTGGATTGAAAATAAATAATGTCTTAGTAAGTATCCCAAGTGAAGATGCGTCTTTTTTCTTGAGCACTGGAAGTGTTAATATAGAACCAGAACAACTAATTCAAGAAGACGATATTAAAGAATGTATTAAAAATTCAATTACAGGACGTTTAGAAACTAATATGCATGTTGTATCAGTAATGCCAACAGCTTATATAATTGATGATGAAAATAGTATGAAAGAAAAACCTATAGGAAAAGAAGCAACTAAATTAACAGTTAAAACTATTGTTACGTCTATTCCTAAAAATAATATTCGTAATATATTAGAAGTTTTTAAGAAAATTAATATTAATGTTTTAGATATAGTTCTTGCACCTATAGGAGACTATTACGAAAGTAATAGAAAAGAATTGGATAAAACAATAGGTTGCTTTATAAATATTGGATATCATACTAGTACTGTATCTATTTTTAATAAAGGAATATTAACAAATACTTTAAAACTTGATTATGGATCTTCAAGTATTATTAAAGATTTATCTTATGTATTTAAACTTGATAAAAATGAAAGT
>CAZJQA010000087.1:0-3411 GCA_964548285.1 uncultured Muribaculaceae bacterium | reverse complement strand
ATTAGATCAATATGTAAAAAAAGAATTACATGTTAAATATTACTATCGTTATATGTTATGAAAAGAAAAATATTATGTAAAGTTATTATGAATTATTTAGGTAATTCTTTTATTTTGCCTTAATTTAACTTTACATAATATTATAAGTCTATATCATTTCTTTTAACCAATTTAGCAAAGATTCTTGTTCTTCTTGAGAATATGTGACATTATCTTGTATATTATTGTAATTTTTTTGTAACTCTTGTTCTTTAAGTTTTAAACTGCATTTTGCATAAATTTCTGTTGTAGTAATAGAACTATGACCTAATATATCTCTAATATAAACAATGTTAACTCCTGCTTCTAATAAATGAGTAGCTTTACTATGTCTAAAAGTATGATTTGTAACATTAATATTAAATAATAGTGGATATATTTTTTTAACTCTACCAATATATTTATCAATAATATATTGAATTCCAACTCTTGTTAACTTTTCACCATTTTTGTTTTTAAATAAATAATCATTCGGCTCTAATTGAAGTAAGTTAGAATACTTTTCTAAATTTTTGGTTAAGTTTTTTACTACTGGTACTACTCTAATCTTGTTTCCTTTTCCCATTATAGTAATAGAATTGGATTCAAAATTTATGTTTTTTAATTTTAAATTACATAATTCTTGAACTCTACATGCTGATTCATAAAGAGTAGTAATAATCATTAAATGTTTATATTCAGTGAAATCATTCATGTTAAATACATTAAATAATTTATCTATTTCATCAATTGTTAAATAATTGACAATAGAATGTTGTATTTTTTTATATTTAATTTCAATTATTTCATTACATAGATCAATATATTTTATATTTGCTCTTCTTATATATTTAAATAATCCTTGAATAGCTGCTAGTTTAATATTACAACTATTTTCTTTAAGATTTTTTTCTGTTCTTAAATTTGTAATAAATTCATTTATTATTTCTACATTAAAATCATTAATTTCTAACTTTTCTATTTTTTTTCCTTTTTTAGACACAAAATTGATTAACTGTACAATAGCATCTCTATATGCTTTTTTTGTATTAATTGATACCTCTCTAATGTTTTCAAGTTCATCACTGAAATATTTTGTTATATAATATGAAATATTATTTGTCATATGATACCTCATTAATTATATTATCTCCATAATAAATTTCTTTATCAATTACTTTATGATGATAATACTTATTTAGTCGTAAATAATATTCAGTATGCGTAATATCAGCATGTCCCATATATTTACACAATATAGGTAATATAGTGTAATAATCATAACCTTTTTCATACATATTATCTAATGCTTTTATCGCAAATCCGTGACGAAAATCATGGATTCGAGGTCTATTTATAGCATTAATTCCAATTTTACATTTGTCATTTATTTTTCTAAAAACACTTTGTAAATGCGAATTGCTCATAAAAGAATTATTTTTTGTAGAAAAAATATAATCATTTTCGTTTAAATATTTTTTATCTAAATATTTTTTTATAGTATTTTGAATAGATTTAGATAATCCTATTAATCTAATATTACAATTTTTCCCATTTGTAATCATAATTGTTCCATTGGTTAAATTTACGTCTTTAAATTTTATATGAGTTGCTTCTGATAATCTTAAACCTGTACAATATAATAATTTAAAAATGGTACTATACTTTTCTTTTTCATATAAATTTGAATTATTAACAGCATTGATAAAAATTGTAAATTCTTCTTCAGTATATATATATGGTATATATTGATACTTATTTTGTTAAATAGGATAATCATAAACATAAATATTTTCATATCCTTGTTTTACTAAAAATAAAGAAAAATGTTTAAGTATATATAATCTATCTTTCAAATAACCAATACTTTCATTTTCGCGTCTTTTAGCATAATTCATGACATCGTTTTCACTAAGTTGTATTTTATTTAAATTTAAATTATACCAATAATTATCTATTTTTTTACATTGAAATATTGCACCTTCATATTTATAACCACATGATCTTTTAAATTCAATAAAATTATACAATTCATCTTTAAATACACTTTTAAAACCATAATTATTCATTCGAATCATCATCCTTTATTATTTTTAATGGTAATTCCAAAGATAACTCTTGTAATTTTTGTATATTTATTGTTAAATATAGATTACTGGTGCTTATATAATTATGTCCAAGTACATCACTTATTTGCTTTATGTTAGAACCATTAGAAAGCATATTACTAGCAAGTGAATGTCTTAATGTATGAGCACCTTTTTTCTTACCACTTGTGTTAATATTAGCAATTTTTAAATACCTTGGAACAATATCTCTAAGACCTTTTTTGTCATAATTTCTATATGGTTTTGTATATGTAATTAATAAATATTCTGATTCAAACTTAGGTCTAGAATTTTTTAAGTAGTCAATAAACGCGTATTTTATCTCATCAAATAATGGTAATTCTATCATTTTATTTGTCTTTTTTTGTACAAAAGTTAATTTGTTTGTTTCAAAATTAAAATTTTTAATCTTCATATTGCATATATCACCAATTCTTAGTCCATATGATGATAATAATAGCAATATTAAATAGTCTCTTTTACCAACTTTAGTTGCTTTATCTACTGCATTTAGTACTTTTCTTATTTCATCAACAGAATAAGTTGTAGGTATAGGTGTAGAATAACAAGTATTTAATTTAGGAATCACATCATTTCCAGTAAAATCAATAACGTTGTTGTCAAATAAATAGTTAAGGTATTCTCTAACAAAATAAGCAATTTTATTAAAATATGCTTTTGAGTATTTTGCAATACAATTATTTAAAAATTCAGTAACATTATATTGTTTTAAATTACTTAAATGTTTTATATTCTTTTGCTCAAGGTAATTAAAAAAATATTTTAAAAAAACTTTTTTATTATTAATTGTTGTTTTATCGAATTTATTAGTAATTTCGTTAATGTAACTATCAATATAATTTTTATACTTTGAATTTACTAAAATTGTTTCTTTATGACAAGTAACAACTTTATATTCTTTATTTAATATATAATCATATACTCTAATTAATGTACACTTAATTTTTGCATATAATTGCTTTCCACATTCTAGTTGATTCACATAATTATTAATTATACTAAAATCGAGAAAACTATATTTATTTTCTTTAAACCAGCAATAAAAGTTATTTAATAAATCTCTTTCCACAATTATTGTTGATTCAGCAAATCCTTCAAATATCCTCCTCTCTATAAAATTATTAATGACATTTAAGTCAATTGTTTTTTTTGTATTCATATAAACATCATCCCTTTCTTTTTTTGAATACAGGAATATATTTTATATGATTATAATATTATGTAAAGTTAAATTAAGGCAAAATAAAAGAATTACCTAAATAAT
>CAZJQA010000086.1:0-3438 GCA_964548285.1 uncultured Muribaculaceae bacterium | reverse complement strand
GATGTGAAGGAAGAAGCAACTAATTTGTTTAATAGTTTAGGTTTAAATATGAGTACTGCAATTAATATGTTTTTAAAAAGAGCAATCTTTGAAAGAGGAATACCATTTGATGTTAAACAACGACCAACTAAAGAATTTGCTGAAGCTTTAAAGGAACTTGATTATATGGAAACCCATCCTGAAGAATATAAAGTATATCATAATGTTGATAAAATGTTTGAGGATATTTTAAATGAAAAATAGTATTACGGATACTAAATATGGTGTTGTTACATCTAATAAATTTAATAAACAATTAAAAAAGATTATTAAACAAGGTAAAAAAATTGAAAAGTTGAGTGAAGTAGTTAAAAAAATTGCTAATGGAGAAATATTGGATTCAAAATATAGAGATCATGCTCTTCAAGATACTAAATATTATAGAAATTGTCGTGAATGTCATATAGAGCCAGATTGGTTATTGGTTTATAAAATTAAAGAAGATGAAATTATATTATATTTAGTAGAAACTGGTTCACATAGTGATATATTTAATATGTAAGAAATAATTTGTATGTAATTATTTCTTTTTTCATATATTTAAATAGGTGAGATATGAAAAAAATATTATTAATTATTGCTTTATTAATACCAATAAAAGTTTTAGCATCATCGTATATTGTAATGGATAATAATACAGGTAGAGTATTATTAGGAAAAGATATTAATTCACAAAGTTTAATCGCGAGTACTACTAAAATAATGACTTCAATAGTGGCGTTAGAAAATGGTAATTTAGATGATTTATATAAAGTTTCTAATGAAATATTAAAGGTAGATGGTAGTATGATATATTTAAGTTTAAATGAACATATGAGTTTAAAAGATTTATTATATGGATTATTATTAAGAAGTGGTAATGATGCATCTATAACTATTTCAACAAATGTTTTTCATGATAGAAAAAAATTTATAGAGGAAATGAATAACTTAGCATCTAAAATAGGTATGCATAATACAAAATTTATAAATGAATCAGGTTTAGAAGAAAAAGATGGTAATGGTAATATGTCAACTCCATATGATATGGCATTATTGATGCGTTATGCACTTTTAAATAATACATTTAAAGAAATAATTCATACTAAAAATTATGTGACTAAAACTGATATGAAAAGTTATACTTGGCAAAATAAAAATAAATTATTGTCATCTTATAAATATGAAGTTGGAGGAAAAACGGGATATACTAAAAAAGCTGGGAGAACATTAGTTACATCATCGTATAAAGATGGTAAGAGTATAACAATTGTTACATTTAGAGATTCTGATGATTTTAATACTCATAAAAAATTATCTAATTATGTATTTAATAATTATGATAATGAAGTAGTGCTTGCACATAATAATATTATAATTAATGGTAATTTATCTAATTATTATTTAAAAGAAGATACTTATATGTTATTAAATAATAAAGATAAAAAAAATATTAGAGTAGAATATATTATTAATGATTTAGAAAAAAAGGCTAAAGTATATTTATATAATAAAGAAGTAATATCTAAAGATATTTATATGGATAATAATAAGAAGAATATAAGTTTTTTAGAATCATTATGGAAAGCATTAAAACATGATTAATTATATATGGGGATTTTTAATAGTTATTCCTTCTTTATATTTATTAATGAATGGTAAATTTAGTTTATTAAATAATTTGATATTAAATGGTAGTACTAATGGAATAAAATTAATAATGGATATGATGCCTTTATTAGTCTTATGGATGGGAATATTAGAAATAGCAAAAGATTCTAATTTATTAGATAAATTTGGAAAATTATTAAAACCATTGTTGATAAAATTATTTCCATCTCTTCGTAATAATGATGAAGCTATATCATATATAGCAAGTAATATTGGGGCTAATATGTTAGGTCTTGGAAGTGCTGCGACACCTTTTGGATTAAAAGCAATGTCTTCTATGCAAAAAGAAAATAAGAATAAAGATGTTGCTACAGAAGCTATGATTACTTTTTTAATACTTAATACAGGAGGAGTTACAATTATTCCTACTACAGTTATCTCTTTAAGAATGATATATAAAAGTCTTAATCCAACATCAATTATTATTCCATCTATTATTGCAACATCAATATCTTCTATTTCAGGATTATTATTTGATTATTATATGAGGAAACGTAAATGAATATAGGTAATATTATTGTTCCTTTGTTTGTATTATTTATAATATTTTATGGGATATATAAAAAAGTAAATATATATGATTCTTTTATTAATGGGGCTAAAGAGGGTTTTATAACAATTTATAAAATAGCGCCAGCTATTATAGCTTTATCATTTGCAATTAATGTTTTTACTGGATCTAATATCTTGAAGCTTTTAAATTTTAATAATCCTATTTTAACAAGTATTTTGCCTATGGCTTTATTAAGACCAATATCAGGAAGTGCTAGTTTAATTGTTATGAATGATATATTTAAAAACTTTGGACCAGATTCATATTTAGGATATTTATCTTCAATAATTCAAGGTTCTACAGATACAACAATTTATGTATTAGCTCTTTACTTTGGTTCGGTAAAAATCAAGAAAACCTCTCATGCGTTATATGCTGGATTATTCGCGGATTTTTGTGGTATTTTATCAGCATTTTTCATAACTAAATTGTTTTTTGGATAGCAAAATTTGACTTAATTAGAAAGATATAGTATAATAATGAGGCTTTCAAATTTAAAAGGATGGTTTAGAAAAAATGAAAAATTTACCCTCGATAAAGAGAGTTTGTTATGCATTATTGTTTATTGTGGCAATAGAATTTATTCTACTAAGAATTGAAAATTTAACGATATTATCTTTAGATAGTTCGTTAATTTCAACAGGAAATAGTTTTATAGAGTCTGTTGCTTTACATAAGAACAATGAAACTAGAGAAAGTGTTATTGCTTTTGATGAAGAAGTTATGAAACAAGAAATTGAAATAGCTAGTTTACAAGCAAGTACACCAGTAATCGTATATGAAGGAATGACTGAACAAGAACTTGGAAGCAAACTTAATAAAGTTTTAGGTAGTTCCTTAGATGGTTATGGAGATGTATTTGCGAAGTATTCTATAGAATATGGGGTTGATCCATATTTAGCAACTGCAATAACATTATTAGAAACAGGATGTAAGTGGGGATGTAGTACCTTAGTAAAACAATGTAATAACGTTGGTGGTATGAAAGGTTCTGGATGTGGTTCTTATCAAGCTTTTGATACATTAGAAGATGGTATTGAATCTATGATTCGTAACCTTGCAAATAACTATATTACTAAAGGTTTAACTACACCAGAAGAGATGAACAAAAAATATGCTGCTAGTAGTACATGGGCAACTAAGGTAAATAATTATATTAATGAAATAAGAAATGCTTAATGAAGTATTTCTTTTTT
>CAZJQA010000085.1:0-3640 GCA_964548285.1 uncultured Muribaculaceae bacterium | reverse complement strand
ATAATTCATTAGATAAATTTATAAAACAATTAGAAGGTATTACTAATGGCTTAGTTAGATAAGAAAGGAGCCTAAATGAATATATATGATTATACTTTAAAAGACTTAGAAGAATATTTTTTAAGTATTGGAGAAAAGAAATTCAAAGCTTTACAAGTATATGATTGGCTATATCAAAAAAGAAAGACAAGTTTTGATGAATTTAGTAATTTAAAAAAAGAATTAATAACTAGATTAAAAGATGAATTTACATTAAATGATATAACAATTATTAAACATGAAGAAGATAAAGATGTATCAAAATTCTTATTTGAATTAGCAGATGGTGAAAAAATTGAAGCTGTTTTAATGAATCATAATTATGGTAAAAGTATTTGTATTAGTTCTGAAGTTGGCTGTAATATGGGATGTAAATTCTGTGAATCAGGAAGATTAAAAAAGCGAAGAGAATTAAAACCTCATGAAATGGTTTTACAAATACTTTTAATAGAGAGTGTTTTAAATGTTAAGATAACCTCTGTTGTAATAATGGGAATAGGTGAACCATTTGATAATTATGATAATATTATTAAATTTATTAGTATTATAAATGAAGCTCATGGTCTTGCAATTGGTTCAAGACATATAACGGTTTCAACATGTGGTTTAGTTCCTAAAATTAAAGAGTTTGCTGATTTTAATTTACAAGTTAATCTAGCAATTTCTCTTCATGCACCAAACGATGTTATTCGTAATCAAATAATGCCTATATCTCGTAGATATAATTTAGAAGAACTTTTTGAGGCGATAGATTATTATATTAAAAAGACTAATAGACGTGTAACGATGGAATATGTCATGCTAAAGGGAATTAATGATTCTCCTCAAAATGCTTTAGAATTAGCAAATCTTTTAAAGGGAAGATTAGTTTATGTTAATTTGATATTATATAATGAGACAAGTAATATTGGTTATAAGAGAACATTAAAAAAAGATGTTGATAAATTTTATGAAGTTTTATCAAAAAACGGAATAAATGTAACAGTACGTCGTGAATATGGTAGTAAAATATCAGCGGCATGTGGTCAGTTACGTAGTAAATATGAAAAGTAAAAAAAGTGTAAAAAAATAAATATGGATAGATTTTAGTCCATATTTTTGGTATGCTTATATATAGAATGAAGGTGTGTTATGAAATCTTATTATTTAACAGATACAGGCAAAGTTAGAAGTCATAATGAAGATTCTGTTACAATCATAAAAAATGCCTCTGAAGAAGTCTTAATGGTTGTTTCTGATGGTATGGGTGGACATAAAGCAGGTGAGGTTGCGTCTTCTTTAGCGGTAACACATCTAGGTAAAAGGTTTTCAAAATTATCAAGTATAGGTAGTATTAAAGATGCTGTTTCTTGGATTAATGATAATGTTTCAGAAATAAATGAAGCAATATTATTATACGCTAGAGAAAATGTAGAATCTAAGGGTTTAGGTGCTACGTTGGTGCTTGCTATTTACACAAGAGATTATTTATTGTTTGCTAATATTGGTGATTCTTCTGGTTTTGTTTATAAAAATGGGAAGTTGTTTAAAGTTACAAAAGATCATACTTTGGTAAATCTTTTAGTGGAAGCTGGAAATATTACGGAAGAGGAAGCGAAGAATCATCCTAAGAAGAATGTTTTGATGAAGGCTCTTGGATCAAATGAAACACTGGAAGCGGATATTTTTGAAACATCTCCAAATGTTGATGGAGTATTGCTTTGCAGTGATGGTTTAACTAATATGCTTACAAAAGAACAGATAGAGCATACCTTGAATTCTAGTGATACTATAGAAAATAAGGTTAAAATGCTTATTCGTAAATGTAATTCTAGAGGAGGAACTGATAATATATCAGTAGCCTTTATTGATTTAAAAAGTGGGTGTGAGAAATGATATTAAAAGGCCAAAAGATTAGTGATCGATATCAAATAATTAAAGCTATAGGTGAAGGTGGTATGGCTAATGTTTATTTAGCATATGATACTATTTTAGATCGTAATGTAGCTGTTAAAATTCTTCGTGGTGATTTAGCAGAAGATGAGAAATTTGTAAGACGTTTTCAAAGGGAAGCTTTATCTGCAAGTTCATTATCTCATCCAAATATTGTTGAAATATATGATGTTGGTAAAAGTGAAAATAATTATTATATTGTAATGGAATATGTTGAAGGTAAGAATCTAAAGGAATTAATAAAAAAACGTGGAAAGTTAACTTTAAGTGAAGTTTTAGATATTATGTTACAACTTACAGATGGTATTTCAGTAGCGCATGATAGTTATATTATTCATCGTGATATTAAACCTCAGAATATTATGATACTTGAAAATGGTCTAATAAAAATAATGGATTTTGGAATTGCAACTGCGATGAATGCTAAGGATTTAACTCAAACGAATTCTGTAATGGGTAGTGTTCATTATCTTCCTCCTGAACAAGCAAGTGGTAAAGGCGCGATTTTACAAAGTGATATCTATTCGATGGGAATAGTTATGTATGAATTATTAACAGGTCATCTACCTTATAAAGGGGATAATGCTGTAGAAATTGCCTTAAAGCATTTAAAGGAACCATTACCAAGTATTAAAGAAGACTTACCAGATTTACCTCAGTCTGTTGAAAATATTATTATTAAGGCAACTGCTAAGAATCCTAAAAATAGATATCCAGATGCAAGATCTATGCATGAAGATTTACTTTCTTGTATGGATGAAGAACGACGTGATGAAGAAAAGATTAAATTGCCATATCGTGAGTTTATTGAAACAAAACAAACAAAGGAAAAGACAAGTAAAAAAGATTTAGATAAAGAAGTAATTGAAGAACCTGAAAAAAAGACCATAAAAAAAGAAACATTAGAAAGTGAAGGTGATGAATTTTTGGCACGTAAGATTACAAAAAATGATTTAAAAAAACAAAATAAATTTATTATCTTCTTGATGTCTATATTTGCTTTCTTAGTTGTGGGTATAACAACAATTGTAGTTATATTACCTATATTTACTATACACAAAGAAGTAACTGTACCAGATGTAACTGGATATACTATTGATGAAGCTATTAAAAAGATTCAAGATGAGGGACTTAAAATTGCTACTGAACAGCAACATATTGCATCAGAAGATGTAAAAGAGGGAAATGTTGTAAAGACTTCTCCTTTAGCAGGTGCAAAACGAACTAAAGGAACTGAGGTTACGTTATGGATTTCTGAAGGTGATACAAAGATTACTTTGGAAAATTATACAGGCAAAAATGTTTCGGAAATAAAAGGTTTCTTAGAAGCTAAAGGTATTAAAGTAATAACTGTAAAGAAAAATGTTGATGATAAAAAAGAGATTGATGAAAACACTATTATTGCTCAAACACCTGAAGCTGGAAAAAAATTAACACAAGGAGATTATGTAACTTTATATACAGCTAATTTAGATAAATATCCAAATTTTGCTAATGGTAGTTATACATATAATGATGTAGTTGAATATTTAAAGGATTATAATGTTTCAGTTAATAAAGTTGAAGTAGAAGATAGTACTCATACTCCTGGTATCGTAATTAAACAAAGTAGAGCAGAAGGTTCAACTATTGCATCAGGTTCTAGTATAACAATAACAGTTGCAAAAGA
>CAZJQA010000084.1:0-3668 GCA_964548285.1 uncultured Muribaculaceae bacterium | reverse complement strand
TAAACTTAATAAAGAAGAATTGCTATGTAAGGGTACTTTAAAAGAAATGAGGAAGAAAAGTGTTGTGGGTTAAGATAAATACTTCTTTATATAATAAGTTTATATTAGATTGTTATAAAAGAGATATTACTATTTATAATACTATAAAAAAGAATGATTATTATATATTGATTAAAGAAGATGATTATAAGAAGTTAAAGAGTATTTGGTATATAAAGTATCAGTTTGTTAAGTATAAAGGAATATTACATATTAAAGATATATTATATAGATATAGAATTATTATAGGAAGTAGTATTATGGGAATAATATTACTTTTTATTTTAAGTAATATTATTATTAAGATAGATATTATGAGTAATAATAGTGATTTAAAATATTATATTAAAGAAGAATTAAAAGAATTAGGGATAAAAGAAGGGTATTTTAAGAAGAGTTATAAAGAAGTTGAAGAAATACTAAAAAAAATTAAAGATAATTCTAATAATAGAATTGAATGGATAGAAATAGAAAATATAGGAATGAAGTATATTGTTAAAGTAGTAGAAAGAAAAGAAGTTAATGAAGAAAAGAAAAAAGATTATTGTAATATAATTAGTAACAGCGATGCTATTGTAAAAAATATTTATTATAGTAAGGGAGAGTCTAAGATTTATATTGGACAAAGTGTTAAAGAAAATGATGTTTTAATAAGTGGAGATATTATTAAAGATGAAAAAATTGTTGGTAATACATGTGCAGAAGGTAAAGTATATGGTGAAGTATTTTTAAATGTTGATATAAGTATTCCTCTAAATTATAAAGAAAAGATAAAAACTGGTAAAAAAAGATGGAATATAGTATTAAAAAATAATCATTATAATGATAGTATATTTAGACCTAGATTAGATAAATATGTATATAATGATAGATATTTATTTAGTATCTTTAGTAATGAGTTATATTTTAGAGTTGAAGAAAGTATTAAGGAAATAGATAAAGTTTATAGTGAAGATGAAGCATTAGAATTGGCTAATAAGAAGTTAGAAGAAGAATTAGGAAAAACTTTTTATGAAAAAGAAGGGATTATAACGAAAAAAGTTTTGAAAAAGTCAGTAAATAATAGTACAATTAATGTAGTATTTTTTGTATCTTTATTAAAACAAATAGGTAAGGTACAAGAATTAGAGAATAGAAGTGGTATAGATGGAAATAGTTATTAGTTCAATATTGGATATATGGCCTATGCTTACTATATTTATAGTAGTATTAGTAACAATTAGAGTGATGTCATTACATATTGGTCATGAGAAGTTTGTTTTTTATAAAGAATTTATTAATTTAGCATTTATTATATATGCTTTGCTTATATATAGATTATTAACTAAAGCTGAGATTAATTATATGATAGGCGTTAATTTAGTTCCTTTTACAGAGATACTTCGTTATGATATAGGTACTCATGAATTTTATCGTAATGTAATTGGTAATATTGTCTTATTTATTCCTTTTGGATATTTTGTATCTATGTATATGAAAGCTAGTAAGGTAAGTCATATTTTAATTGTTAGTATTATAACTAGTTCAACTATTGAAATAGTACAACATTTTATTGGAAGAAGTTTTGATATAGATGATATATTATTAAATGTTGTCGGTTCTATTATTGGATTTTTATTGTATATTGGTTTAACAGCTATTAGAAAACACTTACCAAGATTCTTTAGTAGTGATTTATTTAATAATGTTATATGTATACTTATATGTTTAGTTTTAGGATACTATATATTTAAATTCTTTAATATAAATATAAGTATTTAGTATGGGGTGGTTTTATGATAAATGATTTATATGGGTATGAGAAAGATTATAGTTATTTAAATGATGTTATTAAAAAGACATTAGAATTAAATAATGCAGAAGACGCGATATTTTCTATTATTTTTGTTGATGATTTAAAGATACATGAATTAAATAGAGAATATCGTGGTATAGATAAAGTAACTGATGTTATATCTTTTGCATTTGAAGATAATGAAGAGTCACATGATGATGAAAGAAGAGTGCTTGGAGATATATATATTTCCATACCAAGAATGATTTATCAAGCAGAAGAATACTCTCATAGTGAGAAAAGAGAACTATCTTTTTTAGTAGTTCATGGGTTGCTTCATTTACTTGGATATGATCATATGATTAAGGAAGAAGAAGAAGTAATGTTTAAGATGCAAGATGATATATTAGACAGTTTAGATATAAGGAAGTGAAGATATTGAAAAGTGGATTTGTAAGTATTATAGGTAGACCCAATACTGGTAAAAGTACATTGCTTAATAATATATTAGATTTTAAAGTAGCAATTACTTCTGACAAAAGCGGGACAACAAGAAATATAATACAAGGTATATATAATGAAGATGGTATACAAATAGTATTTTTAGATACCCCAGGAATACATAAACCTCAAAATAAATTAGGTAAAGTATTAAATAAAGAAGCATATTCATTGATGGAAGATGTTGATGTTATCTTATTTTTAGTAGATGGAAAAGCTGGACTTGGTAAAGGTGATAAGATGATTTTAGAAAGTCTTAAAAATAGTAGCTGTCCAGTTATTTTGGTTATTAATAAGATAGATTTAATATCAAAAGAAGAATTATTGTTTAAAATAAAAGAATATAGTGACTTATATTCTTTTAATGAGATTGTTCCTGTATCAGCTTATACAGGTGATAATGTTAAAACTTTAATTGATGTCGTTAAAAAATATTTAACTAATAATATAAGATACTTTGGTGATGATGAGATAACTAGTAGTCCATATTCTTTTTTAGCATCTGAGTATGTTAGAGAAAAGATATTACAAGAAACAGAAGAAGAAATACCTCATAGTATCACATGTGTAACAACTGGATATAAAGATGAAAAGAATTTAGCTTCTATTAATGTTTTAATTATTGTTGATCGAGATTCTTTAAAGAAAATAATTATTGGTAAAAATGGCGATAGATTAAAAAGAATAGGTACTTTATCAAGAAAAGAATTAGAAAAGTTAGTAGGTAAGAAAGTATATCTAGAACTATATGTTAAGACTGTAAAGAACTGGCGTAATAAGATGAGTGTTTTAACTGAATTAGGATTTAATGAATTAAATTTAAAATAATTGCATAAATTTTAAATAATATTCACATATATTATATGGATGGTGAATATTATGACAAAGACTGAAGCATGGAAAAAGTTTAAAGAAACTGGAGAGATTAAATATTATTTAATCTATAAAGGAAGATTGGAGAAGTAAAATGTTAAGAAAAGTGATGGGGATTATTGTTAGTGTGACTGCTTATGGAGAAACATCACTTATATTAAATGTTTTTACTAAAGATTTAGGCGTTATAGGAGTGATGGCTAAGGGTGCTAAAAATATTAAAAGCAAACTTAGAAGCTATGTAATGCCTTTTACTTTTGGCTATTTTTATATTTATTATAAAGAAAATAAATTATCTACTTTAAAAGAAGTAGATATAATAGATCAATTTAAAAATATTCATGAGGATATTACATTAATAAGTTATTTAAATTATATAGTATCTTTATCTTATGAATGTTATAAAGAATCTAAAGTTAATAATATCTTTAATATTATGATAGAAGGTTTAAAAAAGATAGATGATAAATTAGATCCTATG
>CAZJQA010000083.1:3128-3723 GCA_964548285.1 uncultured Muribaculaceae bacterium | reverse complement strand
TTATTTTTCATCAATTGGTTTTTCTTTATCAAAATTCATCAAATTACAACTAGAATAACCATCCTTATGAAAGTATCCCGTCAAAGTAAAATAATTCTTTTTAGAAAAACATTGAACACCTTCAAAATCAAAATAATCATATCTATTAGAACCATCAGTTCCTTCTTTTAATTTATTTTTTTGAACAAAACCATCTATTATTTTATATTCAACATTATCATCAGTTAATTGACCATTTACTTTTATTTTTATATTTTTATCTTTAAAAGTAACCTCTATATCATCTCCAAAGTGACTACCTTTCCATGTTCCTTGAAGATACTCACAATCAGCATCATCATATAACTTAACATTAGACCCATTACTATTAAAATCATAACCATCTTTTTTAACTAACTCATGAAAAAAATGATAAAATTCATTTATTGCTTCAATATTTATTGTTTTAGATTGATTTGAACTTTTATATATTTTTTCACCAGATAAATATTCTACATTAATAGTATCTCCAAGACCACTAGGAAGACCATCTACATGAACACATCTTCCATTATTAATTGACACATTATATTTATCAATTATATTTTGGATACTA
>CAZJQA010000083.1:0-3118 GCA_964548285.1 uncultured Muribaculaceae bacterium | reverse complement strand
ATAAGTTTTACTTTCATCTTTTGTATCATACTTTATTATAAAATAACTTCCATCTCTTTTGTTACTATTTCCTCCACCAGTTGCATATATATGTATTTTATCTTCTTCTCTTTTAGCACTTACTGTATAATCAGAACTAGTATATAAAAAACTAATTATATCCTTAGACTCTATATTTTCACTTAATCCATCCATTTGTGATTCGTGTCTTTCACCACATAACACTGAATTATTATTCATACCAAACATATAAACCTCCTTAAATGCTATATTAGATATAGAAGATTATAATATATTTTTTCGTCATTAAAATAAATATAAAATATCTTAGATAATTTAATATCTTATAAAATTTATTTCTTTTTTTCTATTCTATATTCATTTAGCAATTGTTCTAAATCATTGTTTACTTCTACTGAAGTTGTAGTTGAATTATATGTTTTTGATTTTAAAGGAACACTCATAAATGAACTCATTAAACTCTCTGTTTCTTTATCTAATTCAATATCAAGTTCATAAAACTTAGTTCCAATTTTTTCAATTGTTTCTGTTTCTTTCCTCATTTTTTCACATAAGTCTTTTATTGTATTTATTAACTGATTTAATAATGCTACTTCACGAGCCGGAACCGCTGTTGAACTTGTTACTCCAAATTTAAAATTTAAATTCATTAAAGAAGATAAAGCTAATCTTATATTTGCTAATGATTGACTTAAATACTCTGTATCACTTTGAATAACTTCTGATGAATATGGGCCACATGAAAGTGCTTTATTTGCTTCATCTAAAGATAAAGACCTTGAAACATATTCTCCGTTTTCATTAGTATAATATTCATAAACTTCATATGATAAGGAATACGTTTGACCTTTATAATAATACTCTGCTGGTAAATCATTAAAATCAAAACCTCCAGATGCTAAATTTGAAATTCCATATTCAGATAATATAACACTAGGCAATACATGGTCTTGATTTCCTTTTTTTCCATTATAAAAATTATCATCTATATTTACTATTACGTCAAATAATTTAACGCCATCATATCCAACTGAATCATCTGTTGGTACAGTTGGGTTAATTGCGTTCATTAATTTTTCATGATAAATGCTTTGTGAATAAACATATATTACTTTTTCTCCACTAGACGCCAAAGCTTCTTTTTCCCATTGAGCAAGTCCTGGATCATGATCTGGATTAATAGAAACTGCATAAACATTATCATCTTTGTATTGTTGACTATGATATGCTGCCATATGAACACTATTATCTGCTCCCCAACTAAATCCATTGTATAAGATATTTGGTTCAACATTATATTCATCCATAAGATCATGTGCTAATTTGGGATATGCTCTTCCAATACCATTTAATCCTCTTTTATGAGTATTATAATAATATGTATCTATATTAAATTCGTAACAATTTTTTTGATCTGGAAACCCTCCTTTTTCATGCGAAACAGTTATATAACTAATATCATGTGTATTGTTATAATCTTTAGAAGCAGTATAAACTCCTCCACTTGTTTGCCCTGGCAAATCATAAACAATACTTGTTATTTTTTGACTATCTGGCAAAGTTATATGAGTATAACTTAATGCTCTATTATTACCATTTAAATCTTCATAATTATAATTACTTAATTCGATGCTTTTTAAAATAGTCATATTAATTTCTCCTTACTTACAAAATTATATTTTATTTTTAAATATCACTATTTAATTAATTATATCATGTATACTTTAAGATGTAAATTAACGAGAGAATAACCCATTAGTTTATGATAGAATATTTTTTATTCTTTCTTATAAGAAAGAATAAAAAATTCGCGTTTGAGTTTTGGCAGATTATATCAGGGATCTTTGAATCCATAATTATGACTGCCGTCTCTTATCTTATTATTAATCTAGTTTTAAAAAGTGGGGGCATAGAATCCATATAACCAGCATGATGAGATAATTGTAAGCACTAAGAGTCAAACTAGGAAAGGAAGTATTATATGAAGTATGTTTTAATACTTGATGTTGCTAAAGGTAAAAGCATGTTTATGTTATCTTCAAATGTTGGTGAATTTTTATTAGAACCTACAGAATATCTTCATAATAAAAACAATTTTGAACTTATTGATTCTAATATCAACAAATTAAATATCAAAGATAATTTAACTGTTGTTATGGAAGCAACTAGTATTTATCACAAAGCACCAGAAAGATTTTTTAAAGAAAATAATTATCATGTTATTGTCTTTAATCCTCTTATTGGTAAGGAAATTACTAATACTATTAGAAAAACAAAAACTGATAAACAAGACTGTATTAAATTAACTAATCTATTTTGGAAAGGGAGTATTCCTGATAGAAATTATACTGAAGATGAAATCTATACTAGATTAAATGAATTATCCAGACAATACTATCATTTAGATCAAGGTTTAACTAGACATAAGAATCGTTATAAAGAATTATTACATCTATGTTTCCCAGAATTTGAATTATGTTTTAAAGATGGAAAAATTTATGATTTAACTGCATTAAATCTTATTAAAGAGTTTCCTCATGCCTATATTATTAAAGAAAAAAGAGTTGATGCTCTTGCTTATAATATGGCTAATACTAATAATAGACACCTTAACTATTACAAAAGAAAAGCAAATACTATCAAAGAATATGCACAAAATTCATATCCTGGAGTTAATGAAAATTCTAAAGATGTTGATAATTTAAAACAATTAGCTAATATAATTATTGATATTACTGAACAAAAAGATAATATCAAAAAACAAATGATTGAACATGCTAAACAAACTAAAAATTTGGATAATATTGCCTCTATATTTGGTATAGCTGATTTATCTGCTTCTTTAATAATTGCTGAATTAAAAGATATTACTAGATTCAATAACATTAAGCAAATTAATGCTAGTTGCGGATTAGATCCTACCATAGTTCAATCAGGTAAAAGTATAAATTATCATGGTCCTATTTCTAAACGTGGAAATAGATATGCTAGAAAAATATTATTTAATTGCAGTCGAAATATTGTAACTATATCAGCTAAACATGATAAAGAAAATCCAATATACATTTATTATCAAAAGAAAAAACAGGAAGGTAAA
>CAZJQA010000082.1:0-3788 GCA_964548285.1 uncultured Muribaculaceae bacterium | reverse complement strand
AATGTACCTCCATATGTAGGTTATGAAGATAAATATATTAAAGAAGCAATAAACAATCGAAAGATATGTGGTGATGGTGCTTTTACCAAAAAATGTAAGGAATGGATAGATAAAAAGACTAATTCATATTCTCTTTTAACAACTTCAGGCAGTAGCGCTCTTGATATGGCTGCAATATTATGTAATATTAAACCCGGAGATGAAGTAATAACAACATCATTCACTTTTGTTTCAACAGCTAATGCTTTTGTTGTTCGTGGAGCTAAAATAGTCTTTGTTGATATTAGACCAGATACGATGAATATTGATGAGAATCTAATTGAAGATGCTATTACAGATAAAACTAAAGTTATTGTTCCCGTTCATTATGCAGGGGTATCATGTGAAATGGATAAAATTATGGATATTGCTAAAAGACATAATTTACTTGTTGTTGAAGATGCTGCTCAAGGAGTTATGAGTGAGTACAAAGGAAGACCATTAGGATCTATTGGAGATTTCGGATGCTATAGTTTTCACGAAACTAAGAATTATAGCAGCGGTGAAGGTGGAGCTATAATATGCAAAGATTATAATCAATTTGAAAGAGCTGAAATAATTCGTGAAAAAGGAACTGATAGAAGTAGATTTATAAGAGGTCAAGTAGATAAATATACTTGGATTGATATAGGTTCATCTTTTTTACCAAGTGAACTTAATGCTGCATATTTATATGCTCAACTTGAATCAGCTGATATCATTAATAATGACCGTTTAAATTCATGGAATTTATACTATGAAGGATTAAAGGATTTAAAAGAAATTGATTTACCAGTTGTACCAAAAGAATGCAAACATAATGGACATATGTTTTATATCAAAGTTAAAGATATTGAAGAAAGAACTAGATTAATTAGTTATTTAAATGATAATGGAGTAAATGCTGTATTTCATTATATTCCTCTTCATTCTTCTCCAGCTGGTTTAAAATTTGGAAGATTTAATGGGGTTGATAAATATACAACCCGTGAAAGTGAAAGATTATTAAGACTTCCATTGTATTATGGAATTACTAAAGATGACGTTTTGACTGTTATTAAAACAGTTAAAAAATTTTATGGATATAAAGAGGATTAGATGAAAAAATTAGTTATAATTGGAGCAAATGATTTTCAAAATCAATTAATATTAAAAGCTAAAAGTTTAGGTTATGAAACCTTTGTTTTTGCTTGGGAAGAAGGGGCTGTTGGTAAGGAAAATGCCGATCACTTTTATCCTATAAGTATAACTGAAAAAGAAGAAATACTTAAAGTATGTCGTGAAATTAAACCTGATGGAATATGTTCTATCGCGTCTGACTTAGCAACTATCGCGGTTAATTATGTAAGTGATAAATTATCTTTAAATGGAAATCCTTATTATATTACATCATGGTGTACTAATAAATATTTAATGCGTCAAAAGTTAGCAGAAGCACATATTAAAGTTCCTAAGTTTATTAAAGTAGGAAGTGATTTTTCATCTTCTATAATTGATAATATGAAGATGCCATTAATTGTTAAACCAACTGATAGATCAGGTAGTAGAGGAATAACAAAGATATTTAATAAAGATGAATTAAAAGATGCGGTAAATTATTCTATTAAAGATTCATTTGAACACAAAGCCATTATCGAAGAATATATAGACGGTGATGAATATTCATGTGAATGTATAAGTTTTAAAGGTAAACATCATTTTTTACAATTCACTAAGAAATATACAACAGGATCACCAAACTTTATTGAAACAGGACATGATGAACCTGCTGATATTAGTAGTGATTTACAAGAAATTATTAAAGAAAATATCTTTAAAGCTTTAGATGCTTTAGAAATAAAAAATGGTGCAAGTCATACCGAATTTAAAATCGATAAAGATGGTAATTTTGGAATCATTGAAATTGGTGCTAGAATGGGTGGGGATTGTATAGGTTCAGACCTAGTAAAGATTGCATTGGTTCTGATTTAGTTCAACTATCTACTGGATATGATTTTATGAAAATGGTTATCGATGTTGCCCTAGGTAACGAACCAGATTTCACTATTTATAATTCACCAAGAGCAGCTTCTATTAGATTTATTTTTACAGAAGAAGATTTAGCAAAGATGAAAGAATTCATAAAGAATAATCCTGATAAAATTTATCGAGTTAGTGAAATGGAATATTCCTCTATGGGTAATACTGTTGATTCATCAAGTAGAGTAGGATACTATATATATATAGATTAAGTGGGAGTTTATATGAAGAAGTTGAGTTTTATTATACCTTGTTATCGAAGCGAAGATACAATTAGACCTGTAATAGATGAAATAGTTAGTGTTGTAGAAAGTAATCATAATTATACTTATGAAATTATTTGCATAAACGATTGTTCACCAGATAATGTTTTTGAAGTTTTAAAAAATATATCTACAATTAATCATCATGTTAAAGTAATTAATTTAGCTAAAAACATGAATAAACCAGGAGCCGAAATGGCTGGACTTTCTAAAGTAAGCGGAGACTATGTTGTCTTTTTAGATGATGATGGACAATGTCCAATTCCAAATATTTGGAAAATGATTGATAAACTAGATGAAGGATATGATGCCTGTTTTGCTAAATATACAGAATATAAACAAAGTTTATTTAAAAACTTTGGAACAATTGTAAATCGTAAAATGACAGAATACGTTATTGGAAAACCAAAAGAAGTAACATTCACTAATTTTGCTGTTATTAAAAGATACATTATTGATGAAATGGTAAAATATAAAAATCCATATCCATATATGGAAGGAATATTACTAGGTATTACGAGAAATATTATTAATATACCAATGGAAGAAAGAAAAAGAATGGAAGGAACTTCAACATTCACATTCAAAAAACTTCTTGGTTTATGGCTAAATGGTTTTACGGCCTTTTCAATTAAACCCCTTAGACTATCTTCTATTATTGGAGTAATAATTGCATTACTAGGCTTTATTTATGGACTTATAATGATTATTAAAAAGATTATTAATCCTCTATATATAGTAGAAGGATATACTTCTTTAATAGCTATATTATTATTCGTAAGTGGAATTATAATGATTCTCTTAGGAATGATTGGTGAGTATGTAGGTAGAATATATATATGTTTAAATAATACACCTCAATATGTAATAAAAGAAGAAATTAATTTTGATAAGGATAAAGATAATGAAAAACGTTAAAACATACTTTTTATTACATATCCTACTTCTAGGGTATTCACTTGCTGATTTATTTTCTAAATTAGCATCTAACACATCTTTTTTATCAATAGAGTTTTGTCTTTATTATGGAATAGTTATTTTAATATTAGGTATATATGCAATCGTATGGCAACAAATAATTAGAAGATTACCTCTAAGTAAAGCATACGCTAATAGAGCAGTTACCCTTTTATGGGGACTTATATGGGGTATTATCTTCTTTAATGAAGAAATAACTTTATTTAAAGTAATAGGATTAATATTAGTTATTATAGGAATAGTTATATATTCTCTTGGAGATAAAGAGGTAGATCATGAATAAATACTTTTACTCTTTAATTCTTTTTATAGGAGTTTTTATAAGTTCTATATCACAAGTTATGTTAAAAAAATCTGCTAATAAAGATTATGATAATCACTTAAAAGAATATTTAAATCCTATGGTAATATTTGCTTACTTATTATTCTTTATATCTACATTAATGTCCATATATGCATATAAAGGAATACCTTTATCTATGGGACCTTGAATAGAAGCTACTAGTTATT
>CAZJQA010000081.1:0-3797 GCA_964548285.1 uncultured Muribaculaceae bacterium | reverse complement strand
GTACTAATATTTTTAAAGCATCATACTTATTTTGTAAATCACTATCATCTTTATAAAAAATTGTATCTTTAAATCGAAATGCATCTATAGCAGCATCTACTAAGTTCATAACAATCACCACATCCATTATAGCATAAAAAGAAAAAACCGATTTATCGGTTTTAACACATATTAGATTCACAAGTATCTTTTACTTTTATAAATTCTTTGAATTTATTTTCTTCATCCTTTAAAATATCTTCACTTAATTCCATATTTGCATCTGTTTGTTTATCAGATATACCTGTTTCAAGAGCCTTAACTTCTCCATTTTTTACATATATAAATGTAGGCGCAAATAATCTTTTTTCTCCAGTTTTAATACTGTTACCATCTTTATCTTTTACTGTATAATCACTTAAAAACTTATCTGCTTTTTCTAACAATTTATAATATGCGTCTGTACCTTTAACAGTAAATTCAACTTTTCCTTCATCATTAACTATAGCCTTACTTCTATATATTTCATTATGATCATTATCCCCAATTTCAACATAATAAACTTTCTCCACATTAGCTTCCTTAGCAACACTTATAAACTTTTCTATAACACTACGACACCAAGGACATTTTGGATCTCCAATATAAATAAACATTTCTTCGTTGTCATTAATTTTATTAATAACTTCTTCTCCATTTGAATAAACAAACGGATTATCTTCACTTATATTTATACTTCTTTTACTATCATTCAAAGATTCATAAGATTCTTTAAACTTTATAGAATCATTTACTTTATTATTTCCGCAACCAGTAATAAATACTAATGCTAATATTATCATAATTATTTTCTTCATATCAAAACCTCATAATCATATTTTATCAAAAAAAAATTATAATTAAAACAATTTTTTTAATTATAATTATATATTATTATGGTTTTCTAAAAATTTTTCAAATCTCTTTAATCCATAATTCTTATTATAATAATTTGAATGTTCATTTAAATGAGCTAAAGCAATCTTAGCCGTCAATATTAAATCATTATTTGTTACATTAGTTAAAGGACTAATAGTGCCATGTTCTAATTCAATATTAATACCATCAAGAAATTCATTAATAGTAAATTTATCAAAATTCACATTTAAAACTTTAGCAGCATAAAATGCATCATCAATATTATACATATAATCACCAATTAATTATATGCTAATTTCTTTTTCTAATGAATAACTATCTCTTTTATCTTTATCTAAAAATAAATATAAATCTTCTAAACATCCTTTGGAATACATTACACAGTTATCATCTAAATTAAACATTTTCTTACTTAATAGTAATCTTCTATACTTATCTAACTTATATGAATAACTATAATTTACTGTCTCTAAATATATACTTTTACGTAATTCTAAATATAATTTCTTATCAAATTCCATAACATTATATGTATTTAATAATTGTTTTAGTTTTAAATCTAATGATATTAATTTAAAAAATCTTTCATTCTTATTATATTTAACAAATATTTTATCTCCTATATTAAATGGAAAGCCTTTAGGTATTGTTATTCTTCCCTTATTATCCATACTAATATCTTGACTAAAGACATCTATATTATCTATATATTGATTAATATATGTATTATTCATAACCCCTCCAAACGAATACATATATTAACACTTTCTTAGTAATAAGTCAAAAATCATCTTTCTTTACAATATAAGAAACATTCTTTTTCATGAGAATTAATTATGCCAATTGCTTGAAGATATGAATATATTGTAACACTTCCAACAAATTTCATTCCCCTTTTAATTAAATCTTTTGATATACGATCTGATATATCATTATGAGTTACATTAACTTCATAAATAACTTTGTTACCAGCAAAACTTTTAATATAATTCCAAAAATTACCATACTCTACAACAATACTTTTATAAATAATACTATTATTAATTGAAGCAATTATTTTTAATCTATTTCTAATAATACCTTTATTATTTAAAAGATTCTCTATCTTTTTATCATTATATTTACATACTTTATCAATATCAAAATTATCATATGCTTCTCTAAAAGATTCTCTTTTATTTAAAATACACTCCCATGATAATCCTGCTTGAAAACATTCAAGTATAAACATTTCATATAGATAATGTTCATCATTATTTAAAATTCCCCATTCACAATCATGATATAAAATATATTTATCATTTTTTAAATTTACATAACTACATCTTTTCATAATTTAGTAAAAAATCAAGCAATTAATATTAATTGCTTATTAATAGTTGTCCTTACTTCTTAAGAATGATGGAATATCAAATTCAGTAGTTTCATCTTCTACTTTTCTTTTTGGTAAATTATCATCATCTATATCTTTTTGTTCATCAGCATGGTCAAATCCTGTTGCAATAACTGTAACAATAACTTCATCAGTTAAATTTGAGTTTGGAATTGCACCAAAAATTATATTTATATCAGAGTTAGCAGCTTCTCTAACTGTTTCTACTGCATCTTCAATTTCAAATAATGTTAATGAGTCTCCACCAGTAATGTTTATAATCGCGTCTGTTGCTCCATCAATAGTTGTTTCAAGTAATGCACTTGATACGGCTTGACGAGCAGCTTCAACAGCTCTATTTTCACCAACACCCATACCAATACCAATTAAGGCAGTACCAGATTTTTCCATTACTGTTTTAATATCAGCAAAGTCAAGGTTAACAATACCAGTAACCGCAATTAAATCTGATATTGATTGAACACCACGGTGTAAAACATTATCTACTTCTTTAAAGGCATCTTTAAATGTTGTCGTTTTATCAATAATATCTCTTAATCTATCATTTGGAATTATAATTAATGTATCAACATGTTTCTTTAACTCTTCTAGTCCAAGTAAAGCATGTTCCATTCTTCTTTTTCCTTCAAATCTAAATGGTTTAGTAACAATACCAACAGTTAAAGCTCCTGATTCTTGTGCAATCTCAGCAATTATTGGAGATGCTCCAGTACCAGTTCCTCCACCAAGGCCACAGGCTATGAAAACCATATCAGCACCCTTAACAGCTGCTTCAATTTCTTTTTTTGATTCAAGTGCAGCTTCTCTACCAACTTCTGGATTAGAACCTGCTCCTCTTCCACCTGTTATATTACAACCAATTTGAATTTTATTTTTAGCTTTGCTTGCATTTAGAACTTGTAAATCGGTATTAACTACATAAAATTCAACACCTTGAACTCCTTCTTCAATCATTCTATTAACCGCGTTGTTGCCGCCACCACCAACGCCAAAAACTTTTATCTTTGCAATAGGATCAATTTTTAAATTATCATCCATATATTTTCCTCCTTAATTATCAAAAAAGTAACCAAATAATTTACCTAAAACTGAATTTTCATTGAAACTAATCTTTTTTGATACGCTACTTAATTCTTTAATTTCTTCTTCACTCCATATAGAGTATGTTTCATTTTCTTTATCTAAAATGTCAGCATAATACTTAATCATTCCGACACATGTAGAGTAGATATTACTTCTTGCTCCTACTTCTCGCATATTTAATATTCTCGCGCTATGACCAAAAACTTCCTCTATAGTATTAGAAAAATTTTCCATTTCGCTTACTCCACCTGATATCATTATATAATGAATTTCTTTTTTTGTTAAGTGATTTATTTCCTTTTTTATCATTTTTAATAGTTCTAATATCCTTGCATAACAAATATTTGATGCTTCATATTCACTTATATTAACAACCTCTCCAGAAATAGTACGATATTCTCTTTTAGTACTTGCACTTACTCCA
>CAZJQA010000080.1:3234-3813 GCA_964548285.1 uncultured Muribaculaceae bacterium | reverse complement strand
CTAATCCTTCAATACCAAAATTATTTTTCATATAATCATAATTAATTAGGTATGATGGTAAATCACTATATGCACCTTCCTTAACATATAATGATTTTGATAATTTTGCTCCTGACCAGTCTAAAACTAATGGTGTATATAAAATAACTGGTAGTTTTTCAATTGGAAATTTTATTATTGATGCTGGTTTATATAATAATTCTTCTTGATAAAATCCCGCATAATCACTACCTGTAATTCTCATTATTTGATAGTCTTGGTCTTCGTCTTCATTATGCATTCCATATGCTACACCTCTAACTAAATTTCTAACTGGTGTATTATATTCAAGTTTATTACTTTCATATTTAATATTTGTGATAAACTCGCCATGTTCTGGACAATAAGAAATAATATTATCCCCTTCAAACTTTGTATTTATACCATTTTTATCTGCTAATCCACATTTTGGACAAGCAACTCTTATTCTTAATTTCTCATATTTTGGATCTAATATTGGAGATAATACATCTTTGTTTTTTATAATTTCACTAACTATTGGATAACTATATTTTTGTTTATTAAATTCACTTTGGAATC
>CAZJQA010000080.1:2910-3224 GCA_964548285.1 uncultured Muribaculaceae bacterium | reverse complement strand
TTAAATATTCAAGTATCTCCATATAGTCACCAAAATTATTATTTATTTTACCTGTATTTTTTAAGCTTCTTTGATATTTAATACCATCTATTTCATCTGTTTCGCTTGGTGCTGTATCTACTACTTCAAATAAAACACTAACATTTTTATTTGGTAATAAATCATGCATTTTCTTTGCTAATGAAAAAGCAGTAGAAAAGACTATTAATGTTCCAAAGTGTGGTGAACTATTAGGTTGTGCACCTATACTTATCACAATATTATCTTTATCAAATTTTTTTAGTAAAAAATTTGCTATGTCTTTTTCAAAAACA
>CAZJQA010000080.1:0-2900 GCA_964548285.1 uncultured Muribaculaceae bacterium | reverse complement strand
GCATTTTTTTATTGGCAATTTTTCATTGCAAAAAACCTCCTTTTTTAACAAAAAAGACCAGAATTTTTAAAATTCTAGTCTTATTTTTAATTTTTTTATAAATTTTTAATAAGTTTTTAACCAAAATATTGAGATATTATTAAGTATTAAACATTTCCTTCAATCCCAGTATTTATAAGGGTTAAGTCCGTTTATTGGAGAACTATTTGTTCGCCTTATTTGCTTTAATCTGAGCTTTAGCAGCAGATAAAATAGCTATAGGAACTCTGTATGGAGAACAAGATACATAATCTAATCCAATTTTATTAAAGAAATTAATTGATGATTCTTCTCCTCCATGTTCACCACATACTCCTAATTTAATATTAGGATTTTCATTTCTAGCATCTATAAGAGATTTATTAACAAAATAACCTACACCTTCTTCATCCACTACTTTAAATGGATCATTTTTTAAAATACCTTTATCTAAATATGTCTGAATAAACTTTTCTGCATCATCTCTTGAAAATCCAAAAGTTAACTGAGTTAAATCATTAGTTCCATATGAGAAGAATTCAGCTTCTTTAGCAAGTTTACTTGAAATAACAACCGCTCTTGGATCTTCTATCATCGTACCAATTTCATAAGTTAGATTAGAATTATTCTCTTTTATTAATTTATCCGCAGTTGTTTTTACCAAGTCTTTTACATATATAAATTCATTATAAATAGATACAAGAGGTATCATTATTTCAATATTTATTTTAATACCTGTTTCTTTTTCAACATTAATACCAGCATTTATTAATGCCTTAGTTTGCATAATAGCTATTTCTGGATATGTAAGTGCTAAACGACATCCACGATGTCCCATCATAGGGTTTACTTCATGTAAATCATTGATACGTTTTATAATATCATCTTTATTTAAATTCATTTCACTTGCAACTTTAGATACTTCTTCATCTTTCTTTGGTAAGAATTCATGCAATGGTGGATCCAAATATCTAACTGTTATTGGTCTTCCTTCCAAAACTCTTAAGATATCTTCAAAATCTTGTTGTTGAAATTTTTCTAATTTTAACAAATACTTTTCTCGTTCTTCTTTATCACTTGATAAAATCATTTCACGCATAACATTAATTCTTTCTTCTTTAAAGAACATATGTTCAGTACGACATAATCCTATACCTTCAGCACCAAGACTAACAGCGTTTAAAGCATCTTCTTTAGTATCAGCATTCGCCATTACTCCTAATCTTTTATATTTTTTGGCTATATCTAAAATTCTTTTAAAGTTCCCTTCAATCTTTGCATCTTCTGTTTTAATATCACCTTTATAGATATTACCAGTTGAACCATCTATAGATATAAAATCTCCTTCTTTAAAAGTATGACCATTTAAGCTAAACATCTTTTCATCTGCATTTAATTTAATATCTTCACATCCCGATACACAACAAATGCCCATTCCACGTGCAACAACAGCCGCATGAGAAGTCATACCTCCACGAATAGTTAAAACACCTTCAGCACTATGCATTCCTAAAATATCTTCAGGAGTAGTTTCCAATCTAACTAATATAACACGTTTATTTTCACCTTTTTTACCTAATCTTATCGCATCTTTAGAAGTAAAGACTACCATTCCTGATGCTGCTCCTGGACTAGCTGCAAGTCCTTTACCAATTACTTCACTTTTTTCTAATTCATTTTTCACAAACACTTTATGAAGTAATTGATCTAATGAGTTACTTTCAATTCTCATCAATGCATCTTCTTCATTAATTATACCTTCATCCATTAAATCGCAAGCAATTTTAACAGCAGCAGCAGCGGTTCTTTTACCATTTCTTGTTTGCAACATATAAAGTTTTTTATCTTCAATAGTAAACTCCATATCTTGCATATCTTTATAATAATTTTCTAATTTAGTAGCATATCTTACAAATTCATCATAAACATCTGGCATATCTTCTTTTAATGAAACAATATTTTTAGGAGTACGTATACCTGCTACAACATCTTCTCCTTGAGCATTAATTAAATACTCTCCAAACATTCCTTTTTCTCCAGTAGATGGATTTCTTGTAAAAGCAACACCTGTTCCAGAATTTTCATTTAAATTACCAAAAACCATTTCTTGAATATTTACTGCAGTTCCCCATTCATCAGGGAAATTGTTTATTTTACGATAATAAATTGCGCGTTCATTATTCCAAGAACGAAATACTGCTTTAACACAATTAAATAAACATTCTTTAATATCTTGAGGAAATTCCTTATTAATATTTTCATGATATATTTTTTTAAAACTAACAATTAGATTTTTAAAATCATTTTCATCTAATTCAATATCATATCTTACACCTTTTTGATTTTTTAACTCATCAATTTTATCTTCAAATATCTTTTTAGGTATATTCATAACAACATCAGAATACATCATAATAAAACGACGATAAGAATCATACGCAAAACGAGGATTATTTGTTTTCTTGGCAAATGCTTCAACAGTTTTATCATTTAATCCTAAATTTAAAATAGTATCCATCATTCCAGGCATCGAAACTCTTGCGCCACTTCTTACAGAAACTAATAACGGATTATCTAAATCCCCAAATTTTTTCCCTGTTTCTCTTTCCAAATCATTAATTGCATCTTCTATTTGTCTTCTAATTTCAATATTTAATTCTTCACCATCATGATAATAAGAATTAGAACACTCAGTAGTTATTGTAAATCCTTTAGGAACAGGAAGACCTAATCTAGTCATCTCAGCTAAATTAGCTCCTTTACCACCAAGAAGATTTCTCATATCTTTATTACCTTCATTAAATCTATAAACATATTTTTTCAATTTTATCACGTATAATCAATCTTAAGGGAATTTTATCTCTTTTGATTGATTTCCTTTC
>CAZJQA010000079.1:0-3909 GCA_964548285.1 uncultured Muribaculaceae bacterium | reverse complement strand
TTAAACCTACTAAAGTTATCTTAAGAGTTTCTGAATATAATATAGGCAATTCTATTTCTTTTAAATTTAATTTACTTTCTTTAAATGAATCAGGAACTTTAACATCCTTTAAATTTTTCATAATATTATAATTTTTATCATTAATATTAACTTTTATAGGATTATCATCTTTTACTTCAACAATAATTTTATAAGTTCTTTCAATACCTGTCTCACTTTTAACTTTAACTTCAAATGAATTTGTACCTTCACTTACTTCAAACTCACCAACACCTGTTGGATCATCTGCATAATTACTTTCTTTAGATGCATTAATATTAATCTTAGTTGTACTAGCACTAGCTTTAACTTTATATTCTAATGTATCTTTATTAAACTCAGGTTCTAATTTATGTCCTTCAACTTCTAATGAAGATAGATAATTATTTGAATCTTTCTCACGAGGCTTTACAACATTTACTGATGTACCTTGAGAGATATTTAAAGTTGTTCCATTCTCTGAAGTATAATTACCAGTTACAGCAAAACCAATTTGACCAATTTCAGTTGCTTCGCAGTAAGCTTTAAAGTATTTAGTAGCATTATTTCCATCACTTGTTGTATCTGCTTCATTAATTGAACATCCATTTGTAGCTCCAGATGAAGAGCCTTTAATACTCCAAGCAGCAGCATCTGTAAGTTTTACAATAAAGGTTACCGTAGAACCTTTAGTTACTGTGCTATAGTCAGGATAAACTGATACTCCTGCATCAGCCTTAATAAATGGAATAAAACATAATAATAATGTTAACAAATATTTTCTTTTCATACTTCTCCTATTCTTGACTAATTATACTAGTCCCCAATAAATGCTGACGCATTTTTAATAAATCTCCTGAATTAATATTTCCTGTTAATGTTTTTAAATGTGCTGCTTCTAAATACGCTCCAGATAATTTAACAGTACCTAGTAATTGTTGACGCATTTTTAATAAATCTCCTGAATTAATAACACCATCACCTGTTAAATCACCATATATAACAACACTATATTCTTCATTACTAGCAAATTTAATCATATCTCCAGTTCCTAATCTTTCACCACCAGTTATTTTATTACCACTTGAAGTAATTGTTATATCTTTATCTTTACTTAATAAAGAACTTGCTGTTACACCTACTTTAAAATTAGTTATATAATTACCTTTCTTATTTAAACCTAATGTTTTTAATTGTTCATCAGTAGTTTTTTTATTCTGAGTTTTATTATTTGGTGTTTGAGGTTGTGTTTGAGGTGTACTTGATTGATTATTATTTGTTCCACCACTTGTTGCTTTACACACTGGTTTATTATTATAAGAGCTTGTTGATGAAGAAGTTTTAACACTTACATTTCCTCCAATATTTCCTACATATTTACCTTCATTATTTACTTTTGCTCCAGCAGATGCATAAACAAGTCCAGCTTTTGCAGGATTTTCTTCAGATGAATAAGCACCTATATTAAAGAAATTATACATTCCAAAGTATGTTGAACCTTGATATGAAAATTCTCTTCCATCAGTTGTTAATCCTGACTCTGTACCAGACTCTTGTTTGGCAAGTGAAGCAAGATAAATTGGGTTAACATCAAATGCTTTTCCAGCATCCATAAACATCTTAGAATACTTTTCCTTATCTATATTATCTGTACCACTCATAAATGTATTTTCTAAAACACTTTGAACTGTCTTTTCAGTATAATGCTCATTAAAACCTAAATCTTCAAACATTAAAATACTATCTACTCCCAAGAAATTACGTGGATCTAAAAAATATTCTACAGTTTCATCATTAGCAATATACCATCCTGACTCTGTCATATGATTAATCGGGTCTTTACACTTTGTACATGATCCTGATACACTTGAAGCCCATTTTTCATGTGCAACAGCAGTTGAAAAATCTTCTCCTGTACAAAATGAAGAAAATGTCCAATTTGAATGTTCTTTATGTAAAGCTCTTAACCATGTTTTATAAGTTTCTGGAAATCCTTGAGCATTCAATTCCTGTTCAAAAGCAAGATCCTCAACTATAGACAAACCTCCACTTTCAACACCAGTAACAGGATGAGATGTATGTTCTGGCATATTTTCAAAAATTGGAATTTCAAAATGAAGTGGTAGATTTAATAAACCATTATCTCTATAACTATAGTATGTTGATAAAGCCTCATTATAAGGTGCAGCTAAATTAGCCATAT
The DNA here is from genome assembly GCA_964548285.1 of uncultured Muribaculaceae bacterium. GTDB lineage: Bacteria > Bacillota_I > Bacilli_A > RF39 > UBA660 > Ventrenecus. The sequence goes on along the minus strand of CAZJQA010000079.1, from coordinate 1,688 downwards.
ATTGATTTGTATACATATTATAATAAGCATTAGGATTTACATTAAACTTTTTTAAATAACTTGTATTTTGTCCAGAACTAATATAACCATCAGAAATAAATTCTGCTCCACCATATATAGCTCTTTTGGGACTTGTCCATGGACGATTATAAGAATATACTTTATCAACATCATCAATATCTAAAAATTCCCCACATACATAACCTGTTTTTCCATTATAAGTTATATTATACCAACCAGCAGGACAACCAAAACCATCAACTCTAGATGTATCATTTACAACAACTTTATATCCTTTATATAAATAAATAATTACTCCATTATTAGTTCCAGCTCCAGTTCTTAAACTAACCTCATTACCTGTTATAGACCCATTTGTAGTTTCAGCTTTTACTAATAAAAAATTAGTCATAGAAAAGAAGCATACATTAAAAATAATTATAATATTTAATATTTTTTTTAAATTATTCATAATATCTCCTTCCCTACCTAGTACCATAATTATAACATAATAAACAATACTTTATGCTTATAATTATATTTTTATAAAACTTTATGTAAAAAAAATATCAAATGTGTTATTGTTTATTAACAAATTTTATTATATAATTCTAATATAGAGTTTATAAGAAAGAATTAAATGAGGGATAATTATGAATATATTAAATAATAAACTTAAAAAAGCCAGTAAATTTATGAGATTTATTTTCTTTATAACAATAGTAGGATATATAATCAGTTATGTAATATTTGCAAGTAATATTTTAAAATTAACTGGTATAGAAACATTTATAAGAATGATATTACTTATATTTTTTATTCTATTTGGACTTACTTATTTATTTTTTGGTTTAGCTCAAATAATAAAAAAAAATAAAGTAAAATTTACAATACTAACAATTATAACAATTATTTTTATAGGCTTATTTAGTTTTTCATCATATTTTATTAACAAAATATATTCTAAATTAAGTAATATTAGTGTAAAAGAAAAAAGTATATACACTACAGCATTAGTAGCTTTAAACGATACAGTTATGACAAGTGATAGTAAAGTTGGAATGATTGAAGATGAAAATGATAAAACAGGTAATATTTTACCTAAAGAAATGATGAAGAAAGAAAATCTAACTTATACTATAAAACATTATAATAACTATACAGAATTATTAGAAGCATTAAGAGATGGAAAAGTTGACGCGATTTTTATAACAAAAGATTATAAAGTAATATATGGAAATGAAGAAGCATTTACAGATTTTCTATCAAACACAACTATAATTAAAGAATATTCTAAAGAAATGAAAAATGATGAAAGTAAATTTTTAACTTCAACAAAAAGTTTAACAGAACCATTTACCGTTTTAGTTCTTGGAGTAGACTCAGAAGATGATACTCTTGATGCCAATGCTCCATATAATGGTGATACCATAATGCTTGTAACATTTAATCCTAAAACTTTATCTGCCACAATGTTTAGCGTTCCTCGTGATTTATATATTCCTATTTATAATGCATATAATCGTCAAGTTGGATATAACAAAGTCAATTCATCAGCAGCTTATGGTACAGCAAGTACAATTAATACTGTTAAAAATTTAACTGGTATTGATATCGACTACTTTGTTAAAGTAAACTTTAATGGAGTTATTGATTTGGTAAATGCTGTAGGTGGTATTGATGTTGAT
>CAZJQA010000078.1:0-3956 GCA_964548285.1 uncultured Muribaculaceae bacterium | reverse complement strand
ATAAATTTGATAATTTAATAAGATATTATTGGTATAAAAAAGGACTAATAAAATCAAAAGAGATTACTAAAGAAGAGAGAGTATGTCAAAAAATACTTAAAAAATGGTAAATATAATAAAATCTATTTGCAAAATTAAAAACAAATGGTATAATACTAAAGACAAAAAAGTTCTATGTCATAAATATGACATGGCGAAAGGAGAGTTATTATGAAAAAGAATCTTCATCCAGAAATGAAAGAAGTTACAGTAAAATGTGTATGTGGAGCAACTTTCAAAACTATGTCTACAAAAGATATTAATGAAGTTGAAGTTTGTTCAAATTGTCATCCATTCTATACAGGAAAACAAGGAAAAGCAAGCAAAGCTGGTAACATTGAAAAATTTAATAAAAAATATAACATTAAAGAAGAAAACTAATTCTTCTTTTTTTTTGTGCTTTTTTAACATATAATATAGATGGTGATTAAAAATGAAAATATATATTGGATCAGATCATAAAGGATTAGAACTAAAAAAAGAAATTATAAATAGTCTTAAAGGTAAATATGAAATAATAGATTCCAAGATTAAAAATAATCCAGAAGATGATTATCCAGATTTTGCTTTTGATGTATGTAATAATGTTATAAAGGATAAAGATTCATTTGGTATAGTAATATGTGGAAATGGTATAGGAGTTTCTATTGCTGCTAATAAAGTAAAAGGAATATTATGTGCTAGAGTTACAAATGAAGAAGATGCTAGAAATGCCAAAACTCACAATAATGCAAACGTTATAGCGTTAGGAGGGATTTCCTTAAACACAGCTATAGATATTATAGAAGCATATATATCAGCTCCAGTTATTAACGAAGAAAGACATTTAAGACGTGTATCTAAAATCATAAAATATGAACAAGGAGAATATAATGAATTATGATATTTATATATACTTAATTAGTACTCTTTTTGCAAGTTTTGCTTTATCTGGTATTAATTATGAAAAGTTTATGAAAAGTAATCGTTTTTATGAGTCAAGAATATTAGTTGTGTTATTAAGTATTGTAATTGGTTACATCGTAACTCAATTTATTTTAGTATTTATATAGGAGAAATATGAAAAAAATAATTATCGTGTTAATAACCATATATCTATGTAGTATATTTTTAAAAAATGATGTAATAAATAATGAAGTTCCAAATAATGAAGGAACTTTTTTTAATATAATGGTAAATTTAAAAAATGATGATGAAACAATAACATTGCCCTTAGAAGAATATATTATTGGGGTTGTATCAGCTGAAATGCCAGCATCATTTGAAATGGAAGCATTAAAAGCCTTAGCAACCTCAGCTCGTACATATGCAATAAATCGTCTTGAAAATGGGGTCATTAATATTGAAAATAGTTCAAATACTCAAAATTATCAAAGTAATGCAGAGTTATATAACAAATGGCAAGATAATTTCACAAAATATTATTATAAAATTAGAAAAGCAGTATATGATACCAAAGGTAAGATAATTACATATGATAACAAACCTATAAAAGCATTATATTTTTCAATGAGTAATGGCTACACTGAAGATAGTGAATTAGTATTTAATGAAAAGCTTCCATACCTTGTAAGTGTATCGTCTCCATTAGAAAATGAAACATTAAATAATTTTAAATATCAAAAAGAATTTACAAAAGAAGAATTTTGTTATTTGCTTAATATCTCATGTGATAATATCGAAATATCTGATATAGAAAAGAGTAAAACTAATCACGTTTTAAATATAGTAATCAACAATCATTCATTTACGGGCAGAAAGATACGTGAATTACTGTCTTTACGAAGTACAGATTTTGATATCATTCTTAATGATAAAATTGTCATAATAACAAAGGGATATGGCCATGATGTTGGTTTAAGTGAATATGGTTCTAATCTTTTAGCAAAGAATGGATATAACTATGAAGATATTTTAAAATATTATTATCAAAATACGATAATTGATAGTATAAATTAAAAGTTAACCTCCACACTAAATACAGGAGGAAAAAATGAAAAATAAAAAAGTACGAAAAAGAATATTAGGAGTTATATTTCTATTATTAATAGGAGCAATATCAATCGGGGTAAATTATACAAATCATATAATGCTTAGAGAAAAAAACAAAAATGATTCTGTAATTAATCATTCTAAAGAAGTATTTAAAGAAGAAAATGTAAAGGAAGTTATTAACACCGAAGATAAAAAAACAAATGTTATTGATCCGTTTAATAAAGAAAGTGTATCGATTGTTAAAAATTATTATGATGATAATGATGAACCTGATGCTCAAGAAAAATCATTGATTTATTATGAAAATACATATATGCCGAATACAGGAATATTGTATGGTGATGATAATCCTTTTGATGTCCTATCAATTATGGATGGAAAAGTTATCAAAATAGACAAAGATGAAACTCTAAAAAATAGTATAGAAATTAAATATTCTAATAATTTAACTTGTATTTACTATACATTAGACAACATTGAACTAAAAGAAGGAGACATGGTAATTCAAGGACAAAAACTAGGAGAAGCAGGGATATCAGATATCAAAAGTGATAAAAAGTATACATTTTTATTTGAAACATATATAGATTCCAAATTAGTTAATCCTAAAACAGTTTTAGAAAATAAATCTCTTCAGTAATTTGAGATTATTTTTTTTGCTTTAAAACATCTTGACTAACATCTTAAATGTATCATATTATATACTTATACACTAGGAGAGTGAACATTTGATGTTAAAAATTATTGCAATCGAAGATGACGAAAAAGTTAAGAAAAATATCCAAGAATTAGTAAGAAAATTATCAATTCAATTAGATAAAGAATTAAGTATTGTTTTTTATCCAACATATAATAATAAATTAGAAAATGAAATTAATGATCATTCAATACATAAAGTATATGTCATAGATATAGAATTATCAAATAGCAAATTAAATGGTATTGATATTGCTGAAAAGATAAGAGAAACTAATTGGGAAGATGAGATTATTTTTTTAACAGTTCATGACAGGATGTTTGAAACTGCACATCGACGAGTAGTAGAAACCTTTGATTTTATAGAAAAATTTATGGATGGTGAAAACAGGTTAAGTGAAGATTTAAAGAAAATAATATATCGTAAAGATGATAATAAGTGTTTAAAAATTACTAATAAATATATAGATTTACAATTATATCAATCATCTATACTTTATATTTTTAGGGATAAAAAAGAAAGAAAATCTATAATTCATACAAACATAGGAACTGATTTTGAAGTTAATTATTCTTTAGTTGACTTATTAAATATGTTGGATAAAAGATTTATTCAAACTCATAAAAGTTGTATAGTAAATAAAGATCATATAATAAAAAAGAATTTTCATGAAGGATATTTTACTCTAGATAATAATGAAGAGATTTATTATCTATCAAAGAATTATAAGGATAATTTTAATGAATAGAATTGTCTTTTTCATTGCGTCTTTATTTTCACTACTATCATATATTTATTCATTTGGTAGATTAAAAAAAAACAAACTAAAAATTAAATTTAAAGATTATATAATGTTTTCTTTATTTGCTATAATTGAATATTTAGCAAACTTTTATATCTCACCAGTATTAAGTGCCTTATTTGCTATTGTGTATTTAGTATTATTATGTAAACATCTTTATAACACAAATTTAAAAGATAGTTGTTCATATATAATAATCATTTGGATAACTTCAGTAATAATAGATATGTTGATATTAGCTGTTATGAATATTACTAATATTGTTAATGCAAGTGAAGAATTAATCTTATTATCTAAATCAATATCATCGATATTTTTATCCATATGTTTAATGATAATTTATAGTTCATCAAAAATATGTCGCACAAGAAATAAAGTATACAAAACAATTTCTAATTCCAATATAACCTTAAATATGATTAT